>JANYFV010000426.1 GCA_025359635.1 Undibacterium sp.
AGGACTTACGCAAAATCGCCCCAGCGTCGTTGTCGCCGCCTCGCCGTGCTCAAGCACTGTCTTCGTCGGCACGCCTAGCTGGGACGGTTTTGCGTAAGTCCTAAGGTTAGGTGTGTGGTCTTTTTGCAATTGTTCTTATGCTCTTGTTATACTGCGCTGATTAAGATTTATGCTAAAAGAGAAAAACATCATGTATTTTGCGTCTGAAAATTTCCAAACTATGCTGATACGAGCTGCCAAAGTTTTAATGCCTGCATTTCTCTTTTTATTTACCTTGCTTGGCTTGTCATCAGCTGTTTTCGCGAATGAACCGGTTTTGGAGGTTTTTGACGGTGTGCAAAGTCAATATTTCAAACGCTCAGAATTGCTGAGCAACGCTGCCACGCGTGAAATTTTACTTGCCCGTGATGCCGCATATAACAAAACGATGAAGGTTAGAGCAATATCTATTGAGGCATTGTTACCTCAAGTGGCGAAGATAGAGTCGCTACAAATTGTGGCGCTGGATGGTTTTGTTGCGAATATCTCTGGCAGCGTATTGGCAGGGCAGGGGCAAGCTTACATTGCGATAGAACCTGCCGATATGCCATGGCCAGCGTTGAAGGCGGCTTCACCGGCTAGTGCCGGACCATTTTATCTGGTCTGGCTGACACCAGAAAAAGCCAGCATCTCGAACGAGCAATGGCCGTATCAGATAGCAAAAATCGCCGTCGCCGCGACTTTGCAGCAGCGTTTTCCGCAACTAATCCCGATATCGACAAAAAGTATTGAGCTCAAAGCAGAATTGCGCGGATTGCAGGTCTACATTAGCAATTGTTCCGTCTGCCACCAATTGAACAGCGCGGGCGACGCCAACATAGGGCCGGATCTTAATCGGCCGCATAGTCCTGTTGAGTATTTCCAGGAGTCTTATTTACGCAAACTGATCCGCAATCCAGCGTCTGTGCGAAGCTGGAAACAATCTGTGATGCCAGGCTTTAATCAGCAATCCATATCCGATGCGCAATTGGATGCATTGTTTGCCTATTTCAAACTGATGGCAAAGGAACGACGAGACTAAACTAAACTAAACTAGACAATGCGAGTCTATTTTCTCCTGGAGATGCCTTGCAATAAGGTGGCAACCTCTTCACTCAGTGGAATTCCATGGCGGCGCAAGAGTTGTACGTGTAAGACCATATTTTCGAGGACTAATTTGGCCGCCACCGCCAGCAAGGTAATGTGACGGTCTTCTTCGCTAAAATTTTCCAGGGATTCGGCCATCTTGCAAATGTGGCGGGCGGTCAGGTTACGTAAATCATCTTCCTTAAATGGCAGATCGGCAAAGTCGATGGGATCTTCTTTTTCCACTTCCATCATCAGTTCTTGTAGTTGCTCTGGTGTGACAATCATCGCGCGCTCCTGGGAACAAGATATTTTAATTGTATGCCGCAGAATCTGGCGTGGGTGAATTTTTGTATAAATCAGTTTTAAAAATCTATTCCTCTACCGTTGATCATCTATCTTACCGTTCTATCCCACCTATTTTGCAGCCTGTCACAAGGCGTTTGAGATTACCTCATTGCGTCCTTAAGATAGCACCATTGAATCAACATTTTGTTGTTCAACATGAATTATTCAATACGGATTACTCAAAGGGAAAAGGCGTTCATCATGAAAACCACAACACGTAACACCTTGCTTGTTATTGGCGTATTACTGATCATTGCATTCATGGCTGTATTCTCGATGGAAGGGCACGGTATCGTCATTGACGGTGAAGAAATTAACGGTGTTGCCGGCGTAGGAATAGGCATTCTTGGATGCGCGATCGGATTGTTGGCCGCATTCTTTGCACTGAGCTTGACCGGGTTGATACTTGCTGCCGTCGCATTATTTTTGGTGTTGTTGGGCGTGGCGATTTTTGGCGCGGTGGCAATTGCGCTTTCACCTTTACTGTTGCCGCTGTTTTTCTTTCTGGGCATCGTGTGGTTGATTAACCGAAACAAACGCGCTTGATAGATATTTGCTTAATAGAGATTTAGTAGTGAGGCAAGATCAGTACGGCAGTGCTGATCTTGCAGTAAAACGGTCGTAAAGGCGCGAGGCAAATCAGCAATATTTCAATTGCATAGAAAGCGTTTCACGCGGGTAAAATTAAAAATTATTTATCTAACTTTCCGGTTTTAATCACCATCCACAACATCAGCAACATTCCCGCCATCACTGTCGCTGATGCCATTCCTAAAATTGGACCAAGCTGTTGTTCCGGCAGTGCCTGCTGGAACAACAAAAATAGGCCAATAATCATGGTTGTAGCACCGAGGTTATGCAGAATGAACTGCACTTTAGCGACGCGTGGCGTGACCTCGTTAAGCCATAAATTATGGATGATTCCATACATCATCGATGTGACAAAGCCAACCAGAAGCAGGTGGGCATGGGTAACACGTTGTTCATGGTTGTGTGATGCCGCCATTGCCATACCTAAGGCCATTCCCGCGATAGCATAAGTCAAACCACAAATGAGATACTTTCTGTCATAGCGCATTGTTAATTCCTTTAGTTTGAAGTGTGAATCAGAATGACGTCTTATTTTAAACAGCGAAAACCCAGGGAAGCGCAGATTTATTCGGTATGCACATTCGAGTACAAATCGGGATGAGTTTGGTAGCAATATTTCTGCAGCTTGGCTGGTGCCAAGTAAAGGAATGTGCTGCCAAAATCGCCCGTTTTGTACCGAACCCGAAGGGAAGCCACATTTTTACGTCGAGCAGGGTGGCTATTCAACCATCTAAAAAATGCGGTTTTGTGCTTATCGAATAAATCCGCGCTTCCCTAGCGTCAACAGAGTGTAGTATGCCGCCTAGTTTTTGTCGAATTTAGCCAAAGCTGTCGCCAAATTATCGAAAACGCAGCGGATTTTTTTGCTCGATTTAAGTTCGCGGTGCGTGGTCAGCCAAACTGGCAGATTTGGCAGAGCTTGTTCGCTCATGACAGGGATAAGTTCAGGGTGTTTTTTTGCTAGCCAATGCATACAGATGCCTATTCCCACGCCACTGAGTAAGGCTTGCCAGTTGACTAAATGGTTATCTGAACGAAAAGCGAAAAAATTACGGTCAATCGCGATTCCGGCGGCGCGAAATCCTGCAATTAGCTGGTCTGACTGATCATAGCCTATCCAGCGATGGCGGTTTAGTTCCTGGATCTTATTTGTTGCGCTAACCGGCATCTTGCTGGCAATGCGCTCCAGATATGATTTGTGCGCGTACATTCCCATAGGCCAATCGCCAATATGCCGTGTAATCAGCGCCGATTGGCTTGGCCGTACCATGCGGATGGCGATGTCCGCTTCACGTTCCAATAAATTACTAATCTGGTTACTTGCCACTACTTCTATCTGGATATCCGGATACGTCACGGCCATTTGCGCAAGTATCGACGGCAAGGCGAATGCTGACACCATCTCGCTCGCAGTAATCCGGATTGTGCCACTGAGTGTCTGGTCTTGCGATGCTGTCGCCATACCCAAGGCGCGTGCAGCGGTCATCATGTGGCGTGCCGGTTCGACTAGAGCGTCGCCAGCGGTAGTCAGTTTCAAGCCACGTGCTACGCGCTCAAATAAAGCGGCACCAACGGCGTTTTCTAGCTCGGCAATCTGGCGCGACAAGGTGGGCTGGCTTAGTCCCAGCTGTTGCGCAGCGCGAGTTAACGAGCCTTGCTCGACGACGGCCACGAAGCCACGTATCAAATTCCAATCGGTCTGGGCAGGATTAAATTGCGTTATTTTATGATTCATCTATTCAAATGTGAATATTACATATGCATGTATGCGTATTGTAAAGGTGTTCTGAACCAATGAAAATGGCATTCATCAACTTTTAGGAGGGTAATCATGACAAGATCCAGCGTAGCAAAAAAAGAACGTAGTTCCGTACTGGTTTTGGGTGCCAAAGGACATCTTGGTCAAGCGGCGGTGACAGCCTTTGTTGCCGCCGGCTGGCGCGTCATTGCCCAAGCTAGATCTACAATCAATTTAACAACAGTGCCAGATGTGGAAACCCTGGAATGCGATGCGCTCGATACCCGAACAGTAATAACTGCGGTGGGTAAAGTTGATGTGATCGTGCATGCACTCAACCCTGATTATGCGCGCTGGGATACCTTGCTGGCACCAATCACAGCTGCTGTCATCGCCATTGCCAAAGCCACTGGCGGCATGCTGATGGTGCCTGGCAATGTATATAACTTTGGCATTGATTTACCACTTTTGCTTACCGAGAACACGCCGTTTGCGGCCAATAGCCAGAAGGCAGCGCTGCGCATCGACATGGAACAAAGCATTGCCGCAGCAGCTGGGCAGGGCGTAAAAAGTGTAGTGATACGTGCCGGGGATTTTATCGGAGGTAGCGGCACATGGTTAGACATGGCGATCACAAAATCGCTACATAAAAACATAGTCACCAGTATGGGGTCAGCAGATCTCGCGCATGCCTGGGCGTACTTGCCCGATCTGGCAGAAGTGTTTGTACGAGTCGCAGAAAAACGTAGCGAGCTGACTGGTCATCAGGTATTTCATTACGCCGGTATTACAGCCAGCGGCAGAGAGTTACATCAGGCATTGGAAAGTGTCACTGGGCGCAACTTGAAATTGAAACCCTTGCCGTGGTGGATCTTCAAAATCATTGCGCTGTTCTCGCCACTGTTACGTGCCGTGTTGCAAATGCGTTACTTGTGGCAGCGTCCGCATCGCCTGGTCGGAACGAAATTGGATAATTTTATCGGTGCGATACCGGCAAGCTCATTGCAGGCGGCTTTGGCAGCAACGTTGCCCCGAAGCTGATTAAGACTGGCAAATGTTGCGAATGATTTATTTAATATAAGTTAAATGCGTATGTGTATTTTGAATTTAAGAAAGCAAAATACACATGCGCATCTGAGCTATAAAAATATACTTTTATTCGTTCGTCAGTAGCGCAAATGCGCCTTCAGCTGCCTTAATCGTGGCAGCAATGATTGCGTCGTCATGCTGTGCAGAGACAAAGCCTGCTTCGAATGCAGAAGGTGCCAGATACACGCCTGCATCGAGCATATGATGGAAGAACCGGTTAAATTTGGCGGTGTCTGACGCCATCATTTGCGTAAATGTTGACGGTACCTCTTTTGCAAAATACAGGCCAAACATGCCACCGATAGAGTCCGCACAAAAGGTAACTCCAGCTGACTGTGCCGCAGCGACAAGGCCGGTAGCAAGCTTTTCAGTTTGTGCTGCTAATTTAGTGTGGAAACCCGGTTCTTGTATGAGTTTCAAGGTGCTTAAGCCAGCTGCTACAGCGACAGGATTGCCGGATAAAGTTCCTGCCTGATAGACCTTTCCTATCGGCGCCATATGCTGCATGAGATCGGCACGACCACCAAATGCCGCTACCGGCAAGCCGCCGCCAATGACTTTACCTAAGGCAGTAATGTCTGGTTGTATGTCGTAGAGTGCTTGCGCGCCACCTAGTGCAACACGAAAGCCACACATTACTTCGTCGAAAATTAAGACACTGCCATATTGCGTGCATAAGCGGCGCATGGTTTGTAGAAATTCTGCGCTTGCCTTAATCAGGTTCATATTGCCTGCGACAGGCTCAACAATAACGCAAGCGATCTCATGACCATATTTGACAAAAGCGTCTTCAAGCTGTTGACTATTGTTGTAGTCAAGCACCAGAGTGTGCTTAGTAAAATCTTCTGGTACGCCGGCAGACGTGGGATTGCCAAAAGTAAGTAGACCGCTGCCTGCTTTTACCAGCAAAGAATCGGCATGGCCGTGATAGCAACCTTCGAACTTGACTATTTTGTCGCGTTTGGTAGCGCCACGGGCTAGACGAAGCGCGCTCATTGTGGCCTCAGTTCCACTAGACACTAATCGTACCTGTTCAATCGACGGTACGAGTTTGCAGATTTCTTCTGCCATCTCGATTTCGCCTTCAGTAGGCGCGCCAAAACTCAACCCGCGTGCCGCAGCATCTTGCACGGCTTTAATCACCGTCGGATGGGCGTGACCAACAATTGCCGGCCCCCAAGATCCTATGTAATCGATATAACGGGTGTCTTCAGCATCCCAAAAATACGCACCTTCTGCACGTTTGATAAAGCGTGGAGTACCTCCGACAGAGCGGAAGGCGCGTACTGGTGAATTGACACCACCTGGAGTGGTTTTTTGTGCTCGCAGAAACAAGCTGTCATTTTTGTCGGTCATATTATTCTGATCAATGATGGAAGGTTCAAAAGGGAGGGCAAATTCGTGTTGCCCAGATAGGTAAAAAACAATAAATTATTCAGGATCCTGAGCTTCTTTTGTCCAAAAATATCGATCGGGAATCAATTTTCCCATACCTAAGCGTTGTGCATGTGTGATTGAAGCAAACGTGAACTCTTGGGCTTCCATCACCGCCTCAGGCACTTCTAGACCATTCGCGAGCATGGCGACTATTGCGGCAGATAAGGTACTGCTGGCACCAAGATGCGATCCTTGAATTCGCTGCCATTCATCAGTACGGACGATGCCGGAACTGTCCATTAAAATGTTGGCGATAGCATTGTCTTTACCATGTGCCCCGGTCACGAGAATAAACTCGCAGCCAGATTCAATCAATACCATCGCATCGGCAACTATGTCTTCAGCTTCATCCGGTGCATCAGCTTCTTTCCAAGTTTCAGAAAGTAGTGAGAGATCTACCGTGGATATAACGAGGACGGTTGTTTGCGGAATGAGTAATTCACATATGGCGAGTAATAGATCTTCCTTGTCGGTGTCGATATCAGGGATAGATGAATTAAATGGATCCAGCACCAGATGTAATTCTGGGTAATCTGATATTATTTCGGCAATAACTGTGACATTTTCAACACTGCCGACCAGACCAACTTTGCAGGCAACTACTTGTACGTCTTCCAGTACTGTGCGCGCCTGGTCTGAAACAAGTTCGGCTTCTAATGGGTGAGTGTCGTCGACCTGTGAAGTATCACCGACCAGTATAGTAGTTAGCACGGGCAATCCATGACAACCCATCGCTGAGAATGTTGCTAAATCTGCATGGACGCCAATTGCGCCAATAGGATCAGCTGCTCCAAAGGTTAAAATAAGGGGAGATGGTTGGTTTTGCACGATAGGTAGACTAATATAGAATATTTTGTAAGAATGCTTATTTGAGCTTCCTAAAGTTTTTTCATGAAATTTACTTTGATTGAAAAAATAGTGTTAATAGGAAGTTTGATAATGGTGCAAACATTTTACTTGATTGAGGGGTTTTAGGCGTGAGTGTTAATGAGCAAAAATTTCAAACATGGATGTGTTTGATTTGTGGTTGGGTATATGATGAAGAGAGTGGTCTGCCGGAGGAGGGAATTCCTGCAGGTACACGTTGGCTTGACGTTCCGATGAATTGGACGTGCCCAGAATGTGGTGCACGAAAGGATGATTTTGAGATGGCGGTCTTCTAAAAATGCGGCTAATTCTAAGTATTTGTTGTGCCAAAATGTTTATTCACGGAAAAATTCGCGCAAATTCAAAAAATTTTGTTACAGTGTGACCGTGACTTTTAACCTAGTAACTCTGAGATGATTTTATGTCAACCATGACAGGTAATGAAAATTTAAAAATTATGGTCATCGACGATAGCAGCACTATTCGTCGATCTGCGGAGATTTTTTTGGGGCAAGTGGGTTACAAGGTTGTTTTGGCTGAAGACGGTTTTGATGCATTAGCTAAAATTAACGATTCCCACCCTGATTTGATTTTTTGTGACATTCTCATGCCTAGACTTGATGGTTATCAGACTTGTGCGTTGATAAAGAAGAGTGCTAAATTTCGCGATACCCCAGTCATCATGCTGTCGTCTAAAGATGGCTTGTTTGATCGGGCGCGCGGAGCGATGGTGGGATCGGATGAATATTTGACCAAGCCATTCACAAAAGACAGTTTGCTCAAAACCGTACGTAACTATACGACTTCAGCGCCATCCAAATAATTTCAGAAAATTTTGAGGGTAATAAAAAATGGCGATACAGAAAATTTTAATTGTTGATGATTCTCCAACAGAACGTTATTTTTTGACTGACATATTGGTCAAAAATGGTTTCTCGGTGTCGACTGCCGAAAATGGCGAAGAAGCCTTGGTGAAAATTAAAGCTGACAAACCTCAATTGATATTGATGGACGTTGTCATGCCAGGGCAAAATGGTTTTCAGATAACTCGGGCCATTGCTCGTGACCCTGAAACGCAAGATGTTCCAGTGATCATTTGCACCAGCAAAAATCAAGAAACAGACCGTATCTGGGGACTTCGTCAAGGTGCGCGTGACTATCTTGTCAAGCCGATAGATCCACAAGAATTACTGGCAAAAATTGCGGCTCTAAGCTAATCAGGTTATTTCATGAGCGAAATTTTGAGCGAAACCGCAATGACACCCTTAAAAGTCGCTAAACCGGATGCGAGTGTCCGGCGCACCCGTCTGCGCGAATTTCAAACGCAGTTGATGGCCAGGATGCAAGCTGCTCAAAGTGGTTCGCAAGTGGCGGTGAGTCAATTGGGCGTTATGATCGGGCGTACCCGATTTCTAATCGACTTACGTGAAGCTGGAGAGATAGTCACTGCTGGCAATATGACGAATGTGCCCCTGACTAAAGATTGGTATCTAGGACTAGCAAATGTTCGGGGAAATCTGACGAGCGTGGTCGATTTGTCGCGTTTTGAAGGAAATGAGCTCACTAAACGTGAGTCGTCTTGTAGAGTTGTTGCGTTTGCGTCGAGTTTGGCTTTCAATAGTGGCTTATTGGTGTCGCAAGTTCTCGGCCTGCGTGATTCAAGTCGAATGGAGGAGCAATTCTCCACGCACGATGGTGTTAGTGATTCACCTCAAAAACCTTGGGTCGTCAGTCAGTACCGTGATGGCGATGGAAATCTTTGGTCTGAGCTTAGTCTCTCTTTGTTAGTGCAGGATCAAGAATTTTTGCATGTAGGTTTGTAATTAGTCAGAAACAAATAAATGTAGTATTACAATCGATTAGGAGACTTATTAATGGCATTTAAACTACCGTTCTTGTCAAAAGAAAAACAAGACCAAGAGCTTGATATAGTGGATGTAGGCTCGCGGGAGTTCAATAGTGCTGCTGATTCGGTTGAAGAAGCAAGCAATGTAAAAATGCTCCTGCCCGAAGATGATCATTCTGTAGTTGAGCACATTGAGGCCGTGGTCGAAAAGAATCCAGTCAGTCGCGCAGATGCTACGTTTATTGGTGATGCGCTAGAGAAGGGGGGGGATATTCGACTGCCCTTGATCGGCCATTTGCCGCTGCCTAAGCAGATTCGTTTCTTGTTGATCGCGATGGCATTTTCCTTGTTGCTGGGTGGTGTTTTTGTTTGGTTGAATGCATCGCAATCAGCGTTGATTTCGACCCAGGCACAAATTGCAGGTGAGGCACTGATGCACTCACAGCGTATTGGTAAAGCTGCTCCAAATGCGATTCAGGGTAAGCCAGCTGCGTTTAAGCAGCTCGAAGAAAGCCGGAAGGAGATTAGCTCTGATCTGAAGACATTGCTGGATGGTGGACAGTTTCAAGAACGTAGTGTCAGTAAGGCAGATTCAAGGTTGATACCTGTTCTTAAAGATACGGAAAAGGCATGGCGAAATTCTGATAAGGCTGCTGATACCATTCTTAAATTACGTAAAGAATTGACTGGATTTGGACAAACCTTAGAAAAACTGAATACCTTATCACCTGCACTTTTGGAATTGACTGAGCAAATCTCGACCTTGAAAGTACAAGGTGGTGGGAATCCCCGCGAGATTTATACTTCTGGTCAGTTGGTCATGTTGACTCAACGTTTGGGACGAAGCGCGAACGAATTCCTCACATCCGAAGGTGTTAATCCGGAAACAGCATTCTTGCTTGGTAAAGATACGAATACCTTCCGTGACCTGGTGGATGGCTTCTTAAACGGAAGTGAGATTCTTCGTCTTACGGCAACAAAAGATGCCGATACTCGCGAGAAATTAACGGAATTGCAAAAATCTTTTGCTGAGTATCAGTTATCGGTTTCCAGTATCCTTGGAAACTTACAGAATTTTATTGCGGCGAAACAATCAGAACAATTGCTGTTTAATGAGAACGAAGATCTGCGGCAAAAACTCACGGTGCTGCAAAAAACATATACCGGACAACAAGATTCAACGAATATTTCATTCTGGCTGCTGTTGCTAAGTGCATTATTCGCGTTGACTGCAGCGGCTGGTGTTGCCCTGGTATTCTTGCAGGATAGTCGTAACCGTGCCAAAGAAGCGAATGCACGCCGCGTAGAGGCGGATGCGCAAATGCAACAAGCGATGAAGCAAGAAGAGGAAGCAAAAGGCGCAAACGATCAGAATCAGGCAGCGATTTTGCGCTTGATGAACGAATTGCAAGAGGTTGCGGATGGAGATTTGACCGTTCAGGCAACCGTTTCTGAAGATATTACTGGTGCGATTGCCGATTCCGTGAACTACACGGTCGAGGAATTGCGCGGTCTGGTTGGACGTGTTACCAACACAGCTATTCAAGTTACATCAGCATCCAATCATGCTCAGGGTATTTCGGACGATTTGCTTGCAGCTTCACAACAACAGTCGAGAGAGATCTCCGATGCTGGGCAAGTAGTTACAACTATGGCCAACGATATTACGGAAGTTTCTCGTTCTGCGAATGAGTCAGCTGAAGTTGCGCGTCAATCGGTTGCTGCTGCGGAGCAAGGTGCGCATGCGGTGGAAAACGCGATCAAAGGCATGAACGAGATTCGTGAGCAAATTCAGGAAACATCGAAACGTATTAAACGACTCGGTGAGTCATCGCAAGAGATTGGTGAAATTACTGAACTGATTTCAGATATTACCGAACAAACAAACGTCTTGGCGTTGAATGCGGCGATTCAAGCTGCGTCAGCGGGCGAGGCAGGCCGAGGCTTCTCAGTGGTTGCGGAAGAGGTTCAGCGACTGGCAGAACGTTCCGCTGAAGCGACCAAGCAGATTGGTGCCTTGGTTCGTACGATTCAAACGGATACTCACGATGCGGTTGCTGCGATGGAAAAATCTACGCAGGGTGTGGTTGAGGGAGCTAAGTTGTCAGATGCCGCGGGCACCGCGTTGTCTGAGATTCGTAGCGTTTCAAATCGCCTCGCTGAACTGATTCAGGGCATCTCACTGTCGACAGAGCAACAGGCGACTTCTGCAAACGGCGTTGCACAAAATATTCAACATATTTTGACCATTACTGAGCAAACTCAGAATGGTACTCAACAAACTTCGCAATCGATTAAAGAGTTGTCAATGTTGGCTGAAGAACTCAAGAACTCGGTTTCTCGTTTCCGGGTTACCGCCTAATTTTCATGGGCTAGATCCAATCTAGTCCAATCATAAATGCACGGCGATGAACCTAGGTTTGTCGCCCTTTGAGTTTGCGGGGTACACGCATGACATCTAGTTTTTCAAATTCTTCCGAGAATCCCCAAGATCAGTTCGATATCGGTCCTTTGTCTTGG
>JANYFV010000451.1 GCA_025359635.1 Undibacterium sp.
CTCGATGCCTCTGCAATGGCGCAAACGGTCGGTGCCCTAGCCATGGGCTTGCGCGATTTTGGCCCGGTGCATTTGGCCGCTGTCATTGCCAACCGCATTGCCTCTAGCGGGCACGCCAAGATGGTGGCCGATGCCATGCGCGACATTCCCTTGCTAGGCAGTTTGCCGCGTCAATCAGAAGCCTTGCCCGAGCGCCACCTGGGTTTGGTTTTGCCGGATGAAGTGAGCCAACTTGATGTCATCCTGGATAAAATGTCCGATGAATTATCTATCGATATGGCGGCCTGGAATAACTTGCCGATGATGAGTTTTGAACAGCTTGAAGAGTTAGCTTTAACGCCCAAACTGTTACTAGGAAAAACCATCGCGATCGCGCGCGACGCCGCATTCGCCTTTATCTATCCAGCCAATTTAGCTTGCTTGCGCGAGCTTGGTGCCGAGCTGGTATTTTTTTCGCCGCTGGCAAATGATGTCGTACCAGAGCAGGCCGATGCCGTGTATCTGCCGGGCGGTTATCCAGAGTTGCACGCGCAAACTCTCAGCGATGCGATAGAGTGGCAAGATTCTATCCGTAACGCACACGCGCAAGGCATGCCGATACTGGCCGAATGTGGTGGCATGATGGCACTGACAGAATCAGTGATGGATCAGAAAAGCGCAAGCTGGAATATGGCTGGGTTAATTCCCGGCCAGGTCATTATGCAACAACGCCTGGCCGCCTTGGGGGCGCAATCCTTGAATACAGCACAAGGTGAATTGCGCGGCCATACCTTTCACTATTCACGTTTTGAAACCAGTTTGGCGCCGCAGTCGCACACCATCAAACACTCGAATCAAGAACCCGGCGAAGCGGTTTATTTGGGTGGTAATTTGCAGGCATCGTACTTCCATGCTTACTTCGCCTCGAATCCGGCGGCGACCGCTGCTTTGTTTTTAAAGAGGTAAAAAGCGATGACCCGCACTCTTATTTTCGGCGGCGCGCGTTCGGGCAAAAGCGCCTACGCAGAGCGATTGGCCATCGCTACGGGAAAGCCGGTGATCTATCTGGCCACTGCGCAAGCGGGCGATACAGAGATGCAGGCGCGCATTGCGCATCACCAGGCACGCAGGCCAGCCAGCTGGCGCACATTGGAATGCACGACTGCACTAGCGCAGACAATTTTGCAAGCGAGTACGCCCGACAATCTGATCCTGATCGATTGCCTGACCCTCTGGCTGTCAAATCTTTTATTCGCTGACAATATCGACTTTCCAGAAATTGGCAGCATCACGCCACCGGAAAATTTTTCCATCCAGCGCAGCGCATTTTTGCGAGCCTTAGAAAATATACCGGGCGACCTCATCATGGTGTCGAATGAAGTTGGCATGGGCATCATTCCGCAGGGTGCTATCTCACGCTGGTTTGTCGATGAAGCAGGGCGGCTCAATCAAGCGGTGGCAGCGCAATGTCAGCAAGTGAGTTGGGTTGCCGCTGGCTTGCCTTTACATTTCAAACAAAGTTAATGCTGACCCTGAATCTGAAGCTAATAGTCGTCGGCGTGATGCTAGGCCTGGCCTTGGATTTACTCTTGGGCGAGACGCGGCGCTGGCATCCTTTGGTGGGTTTTGGCAAGCTCGCCGATGCGATAGAACGGCGTCTCAATCAGCCAGACAGCGGCCGTATCAAAGGTGCTCTGGCCTGGCTGTTGGCGGTATTGCCCTTAGTCGTCGCTGTACAGTTTTTATTGATCTACTGCGCGCAATTCAGCCTTTGGTTAGCGTTATTCTTGCACTTTAGCTTGCTGTATTTTTGCCTGGGTTTGCGCAGCCTGTACGATCATACCGCGCCGATACAAGCTGCTTTGCAAGACGGCAATTTGGATCAGGCCAGGCGATTCACTTCCTACATAGTCAGCCGCGATACCGCGCAAGCGACTGAAGAAGATCTGGCCAAGGCCGCGGTTGAATCCGTACTGGAAAACGGTTGCGATGCGGTGTTCGGCACGCTGTTCTGGTTTATCGTCGCGGGCGGCGCTGGTGCCTTGCTGTATCGTCTGTCGAATACTTTAGACGCCATGTGGGGCTATCGCACGCCGCGCCTGTTGCGCTTTGGCTGCGTGGCGGCGCGCGTCGACGATGTGCTCAATTTTATCCCCGCCAGACTCACTGCATTGTCATATGCCCTACTAGGCAAGACGCGATTGGCCTGGCAATGCTGGCGCACGCAAGCACCAAGCTGGCCAAGCCCGAATGCCGGGCCGGTGATGGCTGCCGGTGGCGGGGCTTTGGGTCTGGCCTTGGGCGGTATGGCAAGCTATGACGGCGTGGTAGAAATCAGGCCGCCGCTAGGCTTAGGCGAGCCAGCGCGGGCAGCGGATATCCAGCGCGCCTGGTCGCTGGTGTTGCGCACCAGCTTGTTGTGGCTCGGGTGTTTACTGGTGTTAATGTTGTTCATGTAAGCGGCACTTAACGTCATTCCCTCGAAGGAGGGAATCCAGAAATTGACAGGCTAGCAGGTAAATTCTGGATGCCGGATCAAGTCCGACATGACGACAATAACTGTATTTGACTCGCAGACATAGCGGGCGTACCGTAAAATTAAAGTGAAACAATTAGGTGAAAATCCATGCTAGAACACGGCGGTAATTTACAAGAAGCAGCAAGGCGCTTTGCCCGGCCAGTGAGCGATTGGCTCGACCTTTCTACCGGTATCAATCCGCGTTTTTATCCGGCGCCAGCCGTATCGAATAATGCTTGGCATCGCTTGCCGGAAAAGATGCCTGAATTAACAGATGCGGCACAAGCTTTTTACGGCTCGCCTGAGATGTTGGCGGTGGCAGGCACGCAGGCAGCAATCCAGGCTTTACCCAGATTGCGCTTGCAAAATATGGGTGTCGCGCGGGTAGTCGTCGCCGCGCCCTCGTATGCCGAACACGCCTATCAATGGCGCCAACACGGCCATCAAGTGCAAGAGTGCACCTACGCTTCATTAGAAAGCATGGTGGCAACAGCGGAGGTTTTGCTGCTGTGTAATCCGAATAACCCTACCGGCGAATCTATTGCGGCCAACAGCTTGTTGCGCTGGGCTGCACAAATGGCAGAGCGTGGCGCCTGGTTGATAGTGGACGAGGCTTTTGCCGATACCGCAGACGGTCTGAGTGTGGCGCATGCCAGTGCGCAGCCCGGCTTGATCGTGTTGCGCTCGGTCGGCAAATTTTTTGGCCTTGCCGGATTGCGCGCCGGCTTTGTTGCCGCCCACGCTAATCTGCTAGCTCAATTAGAAAACATGTTGGGGCCGTGGACTATCAGCGGGCCAGCACAGGAAATTGTCTGTGCGGCATTGCAAGACGCGGCATGGCAAACGGAAACGCGTTCTTACTTACAACAGCAGGGCACGCGCTTGCAAAACCTGCTGCAAGCCCATGGTATGACGTCGACTGGCACCGCCTTGTTTCAATGGTGTAGCGATGCCGCTTTGCATGGCCAGACCGAACAACTTTGGCAACATCTGGCCGAGCAAGGTATCTGGGTCAGGTTATTTCGCGACGCTGCACGAGGCTTGCGCTTTGGCTTGCCGCCAGACGAAGCGGGCTGGCAAAAACTCACTATTGCATTAAATTCTTGGGCAGAAATCAAATGAAAAAAATTATCGTCTTAGTGAGCATGTTAACGATCATGTTTGCGCTTCAACTATGTGCGCAAACTGCGCTGGCTGCCATTAGCGTCACCGACGATGTCGGCAATGTGATCACTTTAGCCAAACCCGCTACCCGTATCATCAGTTTGTCGCCGCACGTTACAGAATTGATCTTTGCCGCAGGAGCAGGGGAGCAGCTAATTGGCACCGTTAAATACAGCGATTATCCTGAAGCGGCCAAGGCCATCCCGCGGGTCGGCGACAATCGCCAGCTCGACATAGAACGTATCATCGCCATGAAACCAGATTTGTTGGTGGTATGGATGCATGGCGCGTATGACCGGGCGTTGGAACCCCTACGCAAATCGGGCATCCCGTATTTTTTTAGCGAGCCACATAAGCTAGAGCAGATACCGGAAACCCTGCTCAAGTTAGGTACGTTGTTTGGCACAGAAAAGCAGGCGCAAATATCAGCGAATGCGTTTAGAGAGCAATTGGCACAACTCACAACGCGCTACCAAAATAAAAGCCCGGTACGTACTTTTTATCAAGTCTGGGGCAAACCCATCTTCACGCTTAACGATAAAAATATTGTCAGCGACGTGCTGCGTATTTGCGGCGGGAAAAATATTTTTGGCCACCTGAGTGCGGCGGCACCGACCCTGAGCACCGAAGCTGTGATCCAGGAAAACCCCGAGTTGATACTCACTGGCGATAGTGAAAATCAGGAAGGCAGCGGAGTAGAGCAGTGGAAACTATTTACCAGCATGCTGGCGGTTAAAAATCACAATCTGGTCGCGCTCGATGGCGATCAACTCAATCGCGCCGGGCCACGGATTATTGACGGCGCCAAAGTCGTCTGCGAGGCGATGGATCAGGCGCGTAATCATCGGGGACAAAAACCATGAGTCACTATCAACATTATCAACGAATTGCTTGCCTTTCTACCGAATCAGTAGAAGTCTTGTATGCCTTGGGTGCCGAAGACATGATCGCCGGTATATCTGGTTACACCACCAGGCCAGCTCGGGCGCGCAGCGAGAAACCTAAGATCAGTGGTTTTTCTTCAGCGAAGTTAGACCGTATTTTGGCGGTTAAGCCAGACCTGGTGATTGCCTATTCGAATATGCAAGCCGAGATGAGCCGTGATCTGAT
>JANYFV010000476.1 GCA_025359635.1 Undibacterium sp.
CAACTCTTGCCGCTGGGATTACAAGGTCGAGAACGCTAGCGAGAATGAAACCGGTGATCTCACAAGAATTCCAGTCGAGACCATCAAACTTAATTTCAATGAAGCCCTGGAAGAGGCGAATCAATCGTTTTCCGCCATGGGTGACATGCCACGTCATCCATTGGCCGACCGTCCATATCTGATTGAAGAGGCGGGCCGCCCCGGCAGTTTCATGCCCATACTGGAAGACGAGCACGGCACCTACATCATGAATTCCAAAGATCTGCGCGCGATTGAACATGTAGAGCGCCTGGCCAAGATCGGTGTCGATTCATTGAAGGTGGAAGGCCGTACCAAATCGCTGTATTACGTCTCGCGTACGGCGCAAGCCTATCGCCGCGCGATTGACGATGCAGTGGCAGGGCGTCCGTTTAACGAGCAGCTTTTAGGTGAACTCAATGGCCTGGCGAATCGCGGTTACACCGACGGTTTTTATCAGCGCCACCATACGCAAGACCACCAGAATTACATGGAAGGTGTCTCGAAAGCGCATCGCAGTCAATATGTGGGGCAAGTGTTGCGAGTGGTCGATGGCTGGGCTGAAGTCGAAGTCAAAAATCGCTTTGCGGTCGGCGACCAGATCGAAATTATTCATCCATCCGGTAATGAAATCGTCACTCTGGCAGAGATGCGCAGTCCTGGCAATGTGCCGTTAACTATTATCGGTGGAGCCGGGCATCGGGTACAGATTCCACTCGATGTTAAATACGACAAGGCTCTGCTGGCGCGCATGCTTTAATTGAGCATAGAGCATAGGTTTTTTCTAGCGCAGCTCTTCCGGCACATGCGGCATGAAGGCACCGCTGGTGAGTATGCTGTATGCCATCCACAGCATGACTGCGCCATATACAATGCGCGGTATCCAGTCTGCCACTTGCTGCTGAAAATGCCTGACTGCTTCAGTCTCCATATTCGCGTGACGCCACAGCATTTCTGGCAAAGTCCCGCTACTTTCGCCAGTCTTGACTATCTCGATCGCGTGCGTTTCACCCAAATAATTCATGCCGGATAAAGCCTCGGCCAGCGTTGCGCCCTGTTTCATTTTTGGCAGGATGCCAGAAAATTCAGACTGGATCTGCTGATTGCTGATGGTCTTGCAGGCTTTAGGCAGAGCATCAAACATCGGAATGCCGGCTTCCAGCATCAGCCCAAGACTTTCAAAAAAATCCCTGGCATTGCGCTTGACGTGCATGGGACCAAACAAAGGGATGGTCGTCAATCTATTTTCTACGGCACGACGAGTTGCCGGTGGCGCTGAAGTATTTAGCCAGGCAATAAAGACTTTGAACAAAGTGTAAAAGCCGAGCAAGAGCAAGATCGGACGCAGGCAATTCCACAGATACGCCGCTGGCGTCATGCTACCGGTAATAAATGCGGGCAAGGGCTGCAAAAATAGCGATAGCGCAAAAAAAACCAGCGGCAAAGTCATGCGCGATTTGATCGCTTTGCCTTGCCGCGCTTTTTGCGTGTAAGTGTCTGCTAGTCGCTTATAGGTGCGTGCCGGGCTGCCTGCGCCGGTAGCTGCGCGCACAACATGCCCTTCGAGTTCGTTGAACAAGCCAGATTGCAGACCTGCCGTCGCGATATCTTTGCCGCGTGCCAACAGCTTGCTTGCCGCTTCCACACGGGCGCTAGCCGGTGCTAGCAGCTTGAGTGAAGCAAATGACTTATCCGCGGGCAAGCCTGCCTTCTCCATGGTCGCTAAATGGGTGAACAGATCGGCTCGCAGCGCGTAGCTTAGGGAGCTGAAGGAGTTGAGATTGGTGTGATTTGAGGTGGCCATGGCCTTATCTTAAGGTACTTCAGGGTGATGTATGTATTTTTACCTTTACTGTGCCATGCAACTCTGGCAAATCGTTTAAAATTATCAGTTAATTTTTGCGCGCCCATGTTCCAAAACGAACATTCGCGCTTGCGACGTGTTCGTTCCTCCCTTTTCATTGAAATAGTCATGCCTTATGTTTGATCTCAGCTCCCTTTCTGCCGACGAAGCTCCTTTGCTATATGCACTGGCCTTGTTCGATGCGCCGCTAAGTCAAACTGGCTTGTTGGAGCTGTTGCAATTGCGGCGCCAGCAAACCGCTGCAGGGAGCAACTACGAAATCAAGCATCTCAAGGAGTCTATCGCCAGCCTCGCTAGCCGCTTGCTGATCCGTCAGCAAGTGGGTTTGGGTTATGTCGTGCGCGAAGATTTGCAGATGGCAGTATTGCTGCATCTACAGCAAACTGGTGCGCTCAAGAGTTGGGTTGCCAGTGTCCGTGAATTGTTAAACCGGCATGGAGAATACAAGAATTGGAAGCCAATGAATCAGGCTTTCTGTCGTAGAGAGATGATGTTCTCGGCGTTTGTCGGTAAGCGCGAAGAGATACTCGAATGGCGTGAGAAATTTTTTCAAGCCGTCCACGGAATCCCTACTCTATTAGGCGAATTTTTTTTCGCCAATGCCGATGGCGTCGCCTTATTTTCCACACTAGAGCCAGCGGTGCAGGCGTTGCTGATGACGGATATATTCTATCGCGCCAACTGGTATCTACTTGACTGTCGTCCGGTGTACGAATACGCCTGCGTGCATATTGATGCCATTACTAAATCTGCGCCCGACCTGACCGACTTTTTATGCTGGCAAGCCTTGTTGCGTGGTGATATGCAGCAACTGGCGCTATTTAAACAAAAACTGCCGCCGAATATGCTGTCGCATTCGATGATCGCGCAAACCGTACTTGAGGGGAAGTTTTCCATCTCGGTTGAACTTGCCGAAGAACTCATCAAAGTCCTGAAAGGCAGGACAGGTAAACGTAAAATTTTTCTGGCTGATTTTACCGGCTTACTCTATACCGTCGCTTTGCTGGCAAAAAACGATGCCGCCAGCCTCAAGCGCGCCAAAGAACAGATTGACGAAGGCGTCAAGCAGCGCCATGCCTATACGTATATGTTGCTGCAACCCTTGAGCAATCATTTAGCGCTAGGTGTGCCGCTTAAACCTCATCCTCTCGCAATGCGCGCAGAGCGCGATATTGATGCCCTATTTGAGTTCATCGGACAATATTGGCAAGACAGTGCAAAGAATGAAAGAGTGCGCGCCAAGTATATGCAGATGCGCAGCCTGATGCTGCAGCAAGGCTATCAGTGGATCGTCGCCGAGCTGGATGTGGTTTTGGAAAAGCAATACGAAGAAAAACCCTTGTTGCCGAACTGGCATGCTGAGCGCCAGCTCAAGCCGCTGCTCAATGCCCTGCAAAAAGAAGAGACCTGGCAACGCGCCCTTAGCGCTTTGTCGCAGCTAAAATCCGGTGTTGTAACACCTGCCACAGCCGGCAGCGACACGCGCATAGCCTGGCTGCTGGAGTTGCATCATCACAGCGTACAGCTAGATCCGCGCGAGCAAAAACTCAGCGCCAAAGGAGTCTGGAGCAAAGGTCGCGCGGTCGCACTAAAACGCCTGGCGCAAGAACAAGATACTTTGCCCGGTATGAATGAGCAGGATAAACGCCTGGCCACTTGTGTACGTAAAACCTACGACAATTACTACGGTGGTAGCGAATATGAAATGCATGGCGAAAAAGCCTTGCCATACCTAGTCAATCATCCGGCGGTATTCTGGTCCGATGCGCCCGATGTGCGCATCGACGTGATCAAAGGCGAAGTCGCGCTGCAACTCAAAGAGCAGGGTGGTCTGATCAGCCTGCAGCTTGATCCCGTCATGAGCGCCGAGAGTTTAGTCAGCTGGCGCAAGGAGACGCCGACCAGGCTCGCGGTGTTTGCCAGTAGCCCGGAGATCAAACAGATTGCCGGCATCCTCGGCGCTGGCCTTACCGTGCCGGTGACGGCCAAGGCGCAACTGGTGGATGTGATCGCCGCGATTGCGCCGCATCTGGCGATCCATTCCGATTTGCCCGAGCTGGCACAGCACATCGCTACCATCCCCGCCAACAGCACTTTGTTTGCGCATTTGCTGCCGCTGCAAGAAGGCTTGCGCGTGCAGTTTCTGGTGCGGCCTTTGGCGGATGGCGGCTGGTTTCCGCCAGGTAAAGGCGCGAGCAATGTGCTCGGTGAACAAGGTGGCACGGCGGTGCAAGCTAGCCGCAATCTCAAGGATGAAACCAAGGCCTTGAAGCAAATCATGGCGGCTTGCCCGGCCTTGAGCGAGGCGGAAGAAGACGGCCAGGAATGGCAATTGCTACATCCAGAACTTTGTCTGGAATTGCTTAGCCAACTCAGAAGTTTTCCCGAAGACGTGCTGGAATTAGTCTGGCCGGAAGGTGAGCGTTTTCGCCTCAAAGGCAGTCGCTCACTGATGCAAATGCGCCTGACCATCAAGAAGCAAGGCGAATGGTTTGTCGCCGGTGGCGAGATCACGCTGGACGATGGCCGTGTGCTGGCGCTGCGCGAACTCATGCAGCTGGCCGAAGGGGCAAAAGGGCGCTTCCTTAAAATCGGCGAGAACGACTATCTGGCATTGACTGATAATTTTAGAAAACGGCTGGACGAGCTACGCGCACTCGGTGAGCCGGTCGGCAAAGATGGTCTGCGCATCAATCCTTTAGCGGCACCTGCACTGGCCGAGCTGGCCGCCGAAGTGG
>JANYFV010000483.1 GCA_025359635.1 Undibacterium sp.
CCCACCCCGTTCAGCGCGTCCAGCAGGATGGTGGACTGGCTGAACGGCACCGACTCGTCGGCGTCGCCATGAATGAGCAGGAAGGGCGGCGCGTCGGCGCGCAGGTGTGACATGGGCGACGCCGCCAGCAATTTTTCCGGCGTGGTTGCCATTTCTGTTTTGCTGAACAAGGGTCCCTGCATCTGCGCTTCTAGCGTTTTCTCGCGTCCATCCCAAAATAATCGCGTCAAAAATCCCACGTTCCACAAGCTAGGAGAATTGCGCGCCACTTCGTGACCATCGGCGCCGATGCTACGCTTGCGTCCATCTGAAAAACCTTTATCCGGATCATGACAACTGGCGCAAGCGAGTTTGCCATCTCGCGACAAAATTGGATCAAAAAATAGATAACGCCCCAGATCAATTTCTTCCGCAGTAAAGCCATCGCGAAACGCAGGCAAACCGGTTTTTAAGCCCCCCACTCCGGCGTTTTGCAGCGAGGAATATTGCTGATAGATCGAGCGCAATTTGCATTGACCATCATGCTTTTCAAAACTGGCCGGACATTGTGCCGACAGCACAAAATCATCGGCATAAGCTGGTAGCGAGGCTATGAAAAAAAGAAGTGAGAAGAAAAATTTTTGCATCGGCTGATCAGAGATTTATTATGGTTTTAACGTGCCGATGTACGCGATCACGTCCCGCACACTTTTGCTGTCTGGCAGCATCCCCGCGCCTACCCGCATTTGCGCTCCCCACTTATCGTCTTTGTGTGCGCCACGCGCGCCGCTACGGAATGCTGCAATTTGCCGTTCCATATAAATCGGATCTACCCCGACCAGATTAGGTGCGCCCAAGGCCTGATTGCCATGACCGTGGCTGCCGTGGCAAGAACTGCAGATGGCATTGAATTGGGTGCTGCCATTGACCAGATCCGCTTTGGCAGCTGCTGGCGATTTTGTTTTGGTTAATGAAGAAATATAGGTGGCGACCGCATTACGTTCAGCATCAGACTTCAAGACCGCCACAGCCCCACGCATTAGTGCGCCGAATTTATCGCCAGCGCCTGCACCGCGAATACCTGACGAAAAATTGTTCAACTGTCGTTCTACATACCAGGCATCTACACCAGCAATATTCGGTGCACCGAGGGCAGCATTACCTTCACCGGCTTGCCCATGACAGGCACTGCAACTGAGAAAAAGTGTTTTTCCATTTGGCGCTGCCCATGCGTCAGAAGTTCCAGACAGAGCGATACAACAACACAGTACAAGCAATGAAACCCAGTCTCTAGATTGAAGCATATTCGTCTCTCAAATTCTATTTTTTATATTGAAATTCATTGAAATTCGTTGATATTCAGGACTGACGCAGCTCATGCAGAAGGTAACATCCCCGGCAATGCATCCACAAAAAAATCACATTGAAGTTTAGCGCCTGGCAGTACATCGTATTGCGTAAAATCTCTGACACCAGCTGCCATCAACACCTCATCGTCTATGAAAAAATTGCCGCTACATTGCTTCGCCGTTTGCTGCAATATCCAGTGCGCGGCGTCGGCCATAATTTCGGGTTTGCGTGATGCATTAATCATAGCTTGACCGCCAATTTCGTTGGCGACTGCGGCGGTAGCGATGGTAGTGCGCGGCCACAGTGAATTCACTGCAACGCCTTGCTTTTTGAATTCGGCAGCGTGCGCCAGGGTGTACAAACTCATCGTATATTTTGCCACCATATACGCAGGCCAATTCTTAAACCATTTGTCGTCAAGTGTTAGCGGCGGTGACATTGTCAGGATATGCGGATTCGGTGCTTTTAATAAATACGGCAAGCACGCCTGCGAACACACAAAAGTGCCGCGACCGTTCACGCCATGCAATAAATCATAACGGTTCATCGGCGTATCCAGCGTACCCGTCAAACGGATAGCACTAGCGTTATTGATCAAGATGTCGATACCGCCAAATTTCGCCACAGTTTCCTCAACCGCGTCCTTGACACGATGTTCGTCGCGGATATCGACGATCAAGGGCAAGGCCTTGCCGCCGGCTTGCTCAATAGCTGCTGCTGCGGTAAACACGGTTCCTTCCAGACGCGGATTTACCTCGGCGGTTTTGGCAGCAATCGCAATATTTGCACCATCACGAGCCGCACGCAAAGCAATTGCCAGCCCGATACCGCGGCTTGCACCTGATATAAAAATGGTCTTTCCTGCGAGGCTCATGGCGAATCACCTTCAACGATTAAGCATTGTTTAACACCTATGCAATAGCGATGGGTTCATTGCCGATTGCGAATTGGCATTCACTATAAACTATCCTTTACTATGCATTTAAGTCATTTTCAGCCATAATCAATCATATAATCGGCCAATTAGTCAGTCAATAAGTCAACCAATACAAGCGACCTATTTTTCCGGATTAGTTACAAAGCTCAGACAACAATTATTTCCGTCATTCCCGCGCAGACAGGAATCTAGTAGCCATTCTTGTGCGTAGCACGACTATCTTGACGCTACGCATAGTGGACGAACTGGATTCCCGCCTGCGCGAGAATGACGCGAATTGAAGTTGAAGTTGATTTGCTGTTGTAGCTGATTTGCTGTTGTAGCTGCTTTTGAATGAAGAATTCCGCTGATAAGCTGCCGTTTGTGCAAGGCAGAAAATGGAAAAGAAAAGCCGATGTTTGAGCCGCAGGCGAGTTTCGGATTTTCCCATTTTTTGACTTGCACAAGCGGGAACCCGAAGGGCAGCGAATGCGGTCGCCTTCTTTTGCTTACATTTTCTTGGCGAAGCAAGAAAAGTAAGTAGCTGCCGG
>JANYFV010000506.1 GCA_025359635.1 Undibacterium sp.
TAAAAGCAGGTGCGAGACCTGATAGGAGTATTAACGCAATAAATTGAAATGTAGATGACAAAAAGGTGAAATTATTTGTAACGGTTTGTAATCAGTTTCTCAAACAAAATATCACCGGACACATAAAGCTTGCACGTAGACGAGGCAGCGCGGCGGACCTGTGCAATATTCGGCATGTGGGTTACCGAGACAGGTTGATGAAACGGTGATGCGATCATAACTTGGGGACGCAGGTTCTCGCGTTTTTCTTGGGGTGGTCTATTAGAGGTATCAATATCATCGAAGCTTAATGAAAACGTACGGTGATTGAGTTTTCTGTCTAGTAGCATATCCTTGAGCGCAGGGTGTGGGTGCTTAAGCATTTTACTTGTCTGTGTTATCGTACAAACACACTAGCTCACCAAAAATAGATCATGTCCAACAACGAACCCGCCGAGCAAAAAGCCGACAAATCCTGGCTTAAAAAACTTGGACCTGGCCTCATTACCGGTGCCGCTGATGACGACCCAAGCGGCATAGCGACTTATTCGCAAGCCGGTGCACAGTTTGGTTTAAATATGCTGTGGACTGTGTTGTTTACGTACCCTTTGATGGTCGGTATTCAAGTTGTCAGTGCCAGAATCGGAAGAGTGAGCGGACATGGCCTTGCCACTAACATTCGTCGGCACTATCCGTCTTGGCTATTGTATGGCGTGGTCGGTCTTCTATTGATCGCCAATACGATCAATATTGCCGCCGACGTATCCGCCATGGGGCAAGCATTAAAATTGCTTATTGGCGGCCCTGCCCGAGTCTATGCTGTGGCCTTCGGCATTTTATCTTTGTTACTGCAAGTATTTATCCCATATAGACGTTATGTCCGCCTTCTGAAATGGCTGACCCTTGCTTTGCTGGCATATGTCGCAACGGTCTTTGTAGTGGAAATTCCTTGGTCACAAGTGTTGTTGAGAGCGCTGACTCCGCATATCTCGTGGACGCCGGAGTTTATTACCACTGTTGTCGCTGTGTTTGGAACCACAATCAGCCCTTACCTATTTTTCTGGCAAGCATCGCAGGAAGTTGAAGAGCAACTTGCCGATCCTGACGCAAAGCCATTAATTAATGCGCCCGAACAATCACAAAAAAACTTGAGACGCATCAAAATCGATACCTACATCGGCATGGGCTTCTCAAATTTGGTGGCATTTTTCATTATCTTGACCACCGCAGTCACACTCAATATGCATGGGATAACAGATATACAAACCTCGGCACAAGCAGCAACTGCGTTGCGCCCGATTGCGGGTGAATTTGCGTTTCTGTTATTTAGTCTTGGCATTATTGGTACTGGCTTATTGGCCATTCCAGTCTTGGCCGGTTCTTCCGCCTATGCCATGGCCGGTGCATTCAAGTGGAAAAATAGTCTAGAGCGCACACCGATGGAAGCTAAACAGTTTTATGGGATTATCGTCGTCTCAACTTTAATTGGAATTGTGCTCGATTTCACACCGATTGATCCGATCAAGGCTTTGTACTGGAGTGCTGTCACCAATGGCGTGATTTCTGTTCCGATTATGGTGGTGATGATGTTGATGGCGGTTAGGCCAGAGATAATGGGACAGTTCGTCATTACAACCAAATTAAAAGTTTTAGGATGGCTGGCCACCTTGATGATGGCGCTAGCGGTATTGGCTATGTTTATTACTATAGGGCGATGAGCTTATTTTGTTGAGCTTGATCAATCCAAAATGACATTACGGCTTAGGTAGTTGTTGAGCCTAGATATTTCTTCTCTATTCAATCTTCAAATCTTGGCATGAAATATTACTTAAATTCTTCAATCATAGTTTTGGTCTCGCTGTTCTTCTCGACATGCACTTGGGCGCAACAACGCCCGATTGAAATCCATGACCGTATAATTCATCAGACTGGAGTTGACTTAAAGCTGGCACTAACTCTTGATGCTTGCTCAGGAAAGTACGACGATGACATGATTGAATTTCTTATTCGTAACCGTATTCCAGCGACACTCTTCATTACCAAAAAATGGTTGGATCACAACGCATTTGGATTGTCGGTAATCAAATCACATCTTGATCTGTTCGACGTGGAGGACCACGGCGAAAATCATATTCCAGCCATTATTGGTGTCGGTAGAAAAGTATATGGAATTCCTGGTGAACCGGACCTTATTCATCTAAGACGCGAAGTGATCGAAGGAGCGAAAGCGATTGAAAATGCAGTTGGTGTTGCTCCACATTGGTATCGTGGCGCAACCGCAGAATACGATCCACAAGCCATAGAAGAAATCGACGGATTGGGATACAAAGTTGCGGGTTTCTCGGTTAATGCAGATGCTGGCGCAACCCTTAGTAAGCCGGCTATCGAGGAACGGCTCAAACATGTTAAAGATGGGGACGTCATCATCGCCCATATGAACAAACCAGACTCTGAATCGGCGGAAGGCTTATCTGTAGCTCTGTTGCATTTGCTCAAGCAAGGATTTGTGTTTGTGCGTTTGGATCAAGTCAATCTTCAAGTGGTACCTGACATCAAAAATGCAAAATGAGAATCACCGAGACCGCACGCAGATGCCCGTTTTTGACTCGATCGATTCAAATGAGCAATAAAAGCAGCTTCAAAAGCACTTCTAATTGAAATTCTTCAGGTCAGCGACGCCCTCGTCCCAGCTTTTAAGTGATTTCTTCGTTTCGTCGAATCCTGTGTCAACAGCGTGCTGACCGATTTAACTTGTGCATTTGTGCACGGCGTGCTCGATGACTTGGTGGTTTCACTGAAGTTGCAGTTAATGAGAAGACCATCAAAAATTCGATTGCGATGCCAGATTCGATTAGCTATAATCGGCCTCTTTTGAACAATCGGCCAACATTATGGACTCACATAGTACCTGGCCTCCGGTTGATCTGATTCGCGACTAGGTAATTTTCTGCCACAAGCGCTTGTCAAACTTGGCACGGAGGCTTTTTCTCCACGTGCCTGGTAAGCCGGCCAATTTCCCTGAATTTTCAAGGGACGGCTAACTCCCCGGGTGATCTTTTTCAGCACTTATACGAGTGCATTGTTGCGTCGTGCATTCGTCGCATCAGGGGTGTCTAATATGGTTACTCAAACCGCAAAAAAATTTATTAACCGTCTCGGTCCAGGATTGATAACTGGCGCAGCGGATGATGACCCCAGCGGCATCGCCACTTATTCTCAGGCTGGTTCGCAGTTTCGATTCGCGCTAGTCTGGACCTTACTCATCACTACGCCATTGATGATTGGCATCCAGATGCTCTCAGCGCGCATTGGCTGGGTAACTGGCGAAGGATTGGCTGCCAATATAAACAAACAGTTCCCAAGATGGCTCACAAAAAGCTTGGTAGGCTTACTTGTAGTCGCCAACACTATCAATCTCGCCGCGGATATCGGTGCGATGGGAGAGGCGACGCGACTATTAATCGGAGGGCCATTGGCTCTGTATGTTCTTGGCTTCGGCGCGTTGTGTGTTACGACCCAGGTTGTATTTTCTTACGAGAGCACGGTGCGCATTCTGAAGTGGCTCACGTTGGCGTTGTTTTCGTATGTAGCAGTTATTTTGACGGTACATGTTCCATGGAAGCAGGCTATCAATGAATCATTTCACCCGTGGGTGTTTTCACTCAAAGATACATCTGTAAAGGAGTATGCGGCGATGGTTGTCGCCGTTTTTGGAACAACTATTAGCCCATACCTATTCTTTTGGCAAGCAGCTCAAGAGGTAGAGGATAATAATCGTCGACTGGACTCAAACGCTTTGAAAGCACTCCCGGAGTATGCAGCTCAACATCTATACCGCATTAAGGAAGATACGTATATTGGCATGTCATTTTCCAACATAGTCGCCTTGTGCATTGTTATTGCAACGGCAGTGACGTTGAATCAGCAAGGCATTACAAATATTCAAACGTCAGCGCAGGCAGCAGAAGCACTGAGGCCAGTAGCGGGCGAGTTTGCCTTCCTGCTTTTCTCGCTTGGTATTATTGGAACGGGCTTACTCGCAGTCCCGGTGCTGGCGGGCTCTGCTGCATATGCAGTTAGTGAACTGTATGGCTGGAAGGCGAGCCTGTCTCATGGCTTTCATGAAGCCCGCGGTTTTTACCTCATTATCATTACTGCGACTGCCATAGGTACCTTACTCGGCTACTTTGAGGTTGATCCTATCAAGGCACTAGTTTGGAGCGCGATCGTCAATGGAGTGATTTCGGTGCCTATCATGGCCGCTATGATGTTGGTCGGACAATCAGAAAAGTTATTGGGCCAGTACACAATTAGCATCCGGCATCGATTCTTTGGTTGGTCCGCAACACTAGTGATGGCGGTCGCAGTTCTAGTGATGTTTGTAACTAGTTTCTGATCAATTTCGTTTCAGATAGTTAGGGTTGACCAAACTACCTGAATTAGCACTTTTTATTTTTCAATCGCCAGCATGTACCTTTTCACTGATACTGATTAAAGTGCGCATCATGTGCAGATTGTGAAATATTTCCAGTTTAATGAAATTAGAAAAATAGAAATTTCGTCAATTTGTTTAACATGAAACGGAATCCAACAGTGACCGCCAGCTATCGGTCTGGCAGATACAGTTGCTACCGTCGACATGAAGGAAATTGGCGATGTAAGTTTTGCTGCTCGAAGCATTACTAAATATGAAATTGAGGCAACAAGCAGCAAGATTAATTTTAGATTTAACCACCTATTTTTTTACTTACAGCATTCTCTTGTCGATTCAAGGTTTTTTGCTCTTGCTTGGTAATATGCCCGCCATTTTGGGAGGCCATATCTTTTTCTTCTTGTCGAATTTGTCTATCTGCTTTGTGTAATTTCGCGGCCTTCGCTTTACTCATATCACCGTCTTTGACTTCAGTCTTGATGCGATCATTTTGATTTTCCAGACGACTATTCACTTGTTCACGGCGTGGGTGTTCTTTTTGCCATTTTGTATCAGCAGCAAAGCTATTAGAGCTTGCTGCAGCAAACAAACTGAGTAAGCCGATTAAGGCAGCCGCTTTACGTAAATTCTTGGTGTTCATGATATTTTTCCTTTTAGGTAAGAGTGTTTGATTTTATGGCCGAACTGAGCAGTGCCATGACGCAATTAACGCATACATTTAAACTTGAGTTGACACACAAAATGTATCGTCGTGTTACCAGTTGTTACCATCTGGTATGCCGAAAAGCACCATAATAAAACCAGATGGCAATGCCAGAATCTAGGGCATGACGAGAATATTTTGCTTAAATTCACGTCAACGCAAGTGCGAATCTTTGCGTTAAGGAAGTACATAGAAACTGTCTATGAACAACATAATGTATAGGGTCTTACCATGAACAAGCTTATTGCTACTCTCATTGCCACTACCTTTGTGATGGGTAGCGCGTTCGCACAAATAGCATCGACACCAGCAAAACCTGCAGCGGTGCCAACTGCAACAGTCGCGGCAGCAGCATCTGCCGGCAAAGCGGCATCTGCGCCAACAGTAACAGCAGCAAGTGCTGCAAGCACAGGTAGCGTAAAAGCTAGCCCAAAAGCCTCAGCCATAGCCGAAGCGCCAGGTGGCGGAGAGGGCAAAGTCTGGGTGAACACAAAATCGAAAACCTACCACTGTCAAGGGTCCGAGCATTATGGCAAAACGAAGACTGGCGAGTATATGACCGAGGCAGATGCCAAAGCTAAAGGTGCCCATCCAAATCACGGCAAGGCATGTAAATAATTTTCTGGTTACGGCTAATCTAAAGAAAAGCGGTATCACTTTAAGTGGTTCCGCTTTTTTCCTTATAGGGGTTGTAAGCCGGAACCCCAGAAAATTCCGTCGTCCTGCCGCAGCCGGGTAATTCCCGACGCTACCCCATGGCAACCAGTGCCCATCCCCTTGAAAAGCTAAAAGCTCACCGCATGCCAATAGCTGTCTTGGGACCAATGGAACAGCGACTGCGGTTAAGCCCTGTGGTTATATAGATCTGAACTTTTATGCGTTTTTGACTTATGTACTATTTCTGGCCGTATCCTGCTGAACTGCAGGATGTCGCAAATTGCAGCTTCGCTCCCTCGACAAATTCCGCCGGTTTGGGTTTTTTCGCATTAACTTTCAAAATGCGAAATCAGTTTTTGCATAAACCTGCCATTTGAAAGTTAATGCGTCATAACCTTAAATGTCGTCGGCGTCGCTAAATTCGATCTATATCCATTCATTCTGTTAAATTTGGCATTCAGGCTGCCTATGCCGCGCCACTCATTCTTCTAGCCCAAACTCGCCAGGCTGACAGAGATAAGGCGCACGCGGAAGCAGATGCTCTTCATAGGGAAGCTCTTGCATCTGCTAGTGAAGAAAGAGAGTTATCTGCTAGCAAACAATCAGCACAATTACTGGAGCTAATGGAGCAAAATACCAAGCTCACTGAGGTTACCAAAGTACTCAGCGAAAGAATCGAAGTACTAACAAAAGAACTTCACTCCAAGTTTGTTAGTGATACAAAATAAAGCCGAACAAGTCGCTAATCTGCCCAATACTTACATTCAAGCGAGCAATCTCACTGTGAAAAGGTCACAGGTAAAATTTGGAACGACGTCACTCATGGAGTTCTGTGGCTACATAAGGGACAAATATTATCGAATGACAAGACATGTAATTTATTTTTCTCTGATGATTTCAACAGATTTTTCACCAACATGACGCAAAGATATATGGTCAAATTTTGCAGGAATAATTAATGTATTTTGCTCTATCTTGAATAGAAATGCTTTTTCCTTTCCCTTCGCATCAACGGAAAATACTTCAGGAATTGGCGCATATTCTTTCAATGTTACAAAAACGTCTTCACTGTGTTGCTCCACTAATATTGGATACAACTTGCTATTCAAATCGCCATTCATCTGGTAGGTCACCATTTCATGTTTTCTTACCGCCTTTTCACATGCACTAAAAGCGATGGTGGCAGCTATGCAGAGAAGAACCTTGATATTTTTCTTAATCATCTTTTTTCATCGATTGAATATTTACGCTACTTAAGGGAAGTGCGTCTGTACAATTTCAATATATCACTCTCCTATACGAGTCATAACGCCGTTATTTTAATAACCCCGTACCAACAGCAGTCAGGAGAAATATTCCCAATACAGCCCGATAAATAATGAACGGCCATGTTGAAAATTTCTCCAAAAATTTCATCAGCGCCCAAATGGCGAGAAATGCAGAGCAACTGGCAACCGTCAGACCAAAAGCCAAAATCGACCATGCTTCAAATGGAATACGAGCGTGCCAGAGTACCCAAATTTCTTTCATTCCCGCTAGGGCAATCGCGGGTATGCCTAACAAAAAGGAAAAACGCGCAGCTTCTTCACGTTTGAAATTCAGAAATAATGCAGCTGTCAGTGTTGAGCCAGAACGAGATACACCAGGTATTAAAGCGCCGATTTGGGCTATGCCAACAATTAACGCGTCACGCAAGCGCATTTCACCGACTCTGCGCTGGTGTCGACAAGTAAGCTCTGAAATCGCCATGAGGCTCGCCATCACAATGCATGAAGCGCCAATGACATTAAGACTCCTTAGTGGCGAATCACATGCATTAAGTATCGATGATAAAGCAATGCCAACGACACCAATTGGAATTGTCGCAAAAATGATGGCAACGGCGAGACGAAACGCTGGGCTATTCAAATCACGATGGCGAATAGCCGTCGTATTCCTGTCATCACCATCCGGACATCGCGCCAAAAATAGCTGATCACTGCGGCTAGTGCGGCAAGCTGCATTGCGGCAGAGAACGCAGATCCAGGATCTCTCCAACCAAGTAAGGCTGGTACAACGCGCATATGTGCTATCGACGAAATTGGCAATAGTTCTGTGACGCCTTGAACCACCCCTAGTATCCCAACCTGCACATAACTCAAGGACGCGAATCCAATATCAAGGCCACTGGTGCAAACATTTGCCACATTCATCTCTTATTTGAATGTCGAAATTATATTGCAAAAGGATGCAACTACCCAAATTCTGAGACGGTCTAATTTTGTATGGGCGTTTTTTTCTTAGCGGTCACTGGTTGGACTTAAATTGAGTAACTCTACGGGATCAAGTGATTTAACTTCTCTTTGTTAATTTCGAATATTATTCGCACCCAAATAAAACACAAATACGGATTTTTTTATTATGAGAAAAAGTTGGCTATTCGGAACAATATTATGTATGACAATAGGTGTTCTTCTATGGGCTACTGACGCAATTACCTTACAAGATGAGTGGACTATTTATACTACCGAATGTCTACACGGTGCATGGGCAGGTAACGTCTGCATGGGGCAACTTTTTGCTGCGGATCGATATCGATTTCATTCGTTGCAGGGGCAAGAGGAAGTCTTGTTTTGGATAAATGGGTCTACACAGCCGGTAGGAAAACTAACTCAGTGTTTGATCAAAGATGGCAGAAATTGGACATGCAAGTCCACTGTAGGGGCATCAAAATCTATCACTCTTCAATTGCTCCAGGATTATCCAATTCATGATCCAACGGTAAATACGCGCCCCTTTCACCAAATATCAAAATTCATGTGGTTTCTACTTAAATGTAGGAATCTATTTCGTTGACGTGCCATGAAAAGTTATGAAGCTGAGTATCAGCTTCAGCGCCCGTTTGCGAACGAACTCCACTTAACGAGCTCCCACAGAAAATTTCCTCTACATTATCTAACATTGAGGTAATGCTGGACGGAAGGTTAGCGCATGGAGGGTATAAAATCATCATCCAATATCGTGCCAAAAATAAAACCATCAGCAAGTATTTGAATAATGATTTCTTCTAACTTTTTTATGGTATTTGGATGAATCTCGTGCATCAAAATAATGCCTCCCTTGCGCGCGCGAACCGCAGAAACCACATGTGCGACATAGTCGTTATGATATTGCGGTAAGACCCCGCATGAAACCGCTTCTTTAAAATCTATTGCACCGCTTTTATCAAAGGCCCAGTCGCAAGAGTCTATATGCCAACCTACTATCTTGTAACCTCGAGAGTGAACCAACCGATTGGTCTCACACGATGAATTTCCATACGGGTAGCGAAATAATTTTGGCTGTGAGTTATTGGAAAAAAAAGTCTCACTTTTCAATATCTGTTCGAATTGTTGGTTAGTACTGATGTCATGAAAATTAGGATGACTCCACGAATGATTGGCTACAACTTGATGGTTTTCAGCATAGACTTTGGCCACTAGATCTGGGTACTGTTTTACCTTTTCACCAATCATGAAAAAAGTCGCAGAAATATGATGTCTTTTTAAAATATCAAGAATGTACTCTGTTTGTATTGGTTCCGGCCCATCGTCAAACGTTAGGACAACATGATTTTCTGGCGGTCTGGTGGAAATATCCGATTCGTATTTGCAGTTTTCGTCGATAACCTTCAAATCGTTTGTTAATTTATCATCTAACCTTTTCAGATGATGTTTGCGGATTATCGCAGTCTGTTCTTCTAATTTCTGAGGCGTTACTGGTTCAGCGTTGTTGATCGGAATGGTTTCAGATGCAAATACTAGGGCGTGGCAAAATATACTTACGGTTGAAATCAATAAGATGTGAAAAATAGATGTAGTTATAAATTTTGTCATAGACTGGTTGGGGGATGCGCGTCAACAGCGTTATCATTGTTCGTGTAATTCATTTGACTGCCAAATTTGAATGAAATTGATACCACTAGACCATGGCCAGCAGGATTATCATTCAGTTCAATATTGGCAGAATATTGATCCACGATATTTTTTACAATAGAAAGACCTAATCCACTACCACATCCCTCACTGGCTTCACAGCGATAGAAGCGATCAAACGCGCGACGTTTTTCTTGCTCATTGATACCCGGGCCATCATCTGTAATTTTCAGGATGATGCTATTCTCTGCTTCTTGAATATTGATCTCAATTACTCCTCCCGTCGGCGTATAGCGCACTGCGTTATCGATAATATTATTTAATAGAATTCGCAGATCGTCATTGTTTGCCAAAATGTTTGCATTGGTCAGATCCGTATCCAAACCAATCTCAATATTTTTGCTCAAAGCCAATGGATAGAAGTCGATAATGGCCTGTTCGGTCAGTTGTCGCAAATCCACAATTTGGATTTTTTTACCTTCGGAATCAGGTTCATGTCTTGCTAATGTTAGCAATTGGTGCACCAGATGATTTGCTCTGTCCAAGCGCCCATGAAGCTTTTCTAGGGCGACGAGTCGATGCTTTTCATCTTCCGCACGTTCAACTAATTGAAGTTGCAATTTGAGAGCGGCAAGTGGTGTTCTGAGTTCATGTGCAGCGTCAGCAATAAAGGCGCGCTGCGCCTTTAAACTAAGCTCAAGTTTTGCCAGCAACTCATTGAGCGCGTCACCAACCGGAATTACTTCCGGCGAAAGTCCCTCTAAGCTAAGCGGCTGCAATGCTTCCGGCGAACGTCTTTTTACGGCTTCAGTAAATACGTGTAAAGGCTTCAGGCTGCGACCAACAATTATCCAAATTAAGCCAGCTAAAACAGGGATGAGCGTAAGCAAAGGAAACAGACTGCGAAACGCAATCTTGGCCGCCAGCTCTTGCCTTACCCGAGTCGGTTGGGCGACTTGTATTGTGAGATTTTGTTTGCTGCGTGAATAGATATGCCATTGTTCATCTTGAAATTGTACCGTTTTAAATCCTACTTTTGGATAGAGTGGCAGATTCACCGTGTTGTCCGAGTTGTAGGATAGATGTTGTTGTTCATCCCAGACCTGCACCACAAAATGATCTTCCGGTTCTATGCTATCGTTATCCATCGCTTCAATACTGAGCGGCACAGGAATATTATGGGCAATTTGTTTTAGCTGTGCGTCAAATAGTTCACTGGATTCTTTACGCATTTTGAGAAACAAGGTACCACCGGCAATTGCCAGACTGAGCATGACGCCCGTCAACAAGTAAATTAATAGCTGACTACGTATGGTTTTCATGCTTGATCCAAAACGATATAACCTACGCCGCGCACATTTTTAATAAAGTCGCTACCCAATTTCTTGCGTAAGTGATGAATATAAACTTCGACGGTATTACTTTCGATTTCTTCTGACCAACCATATAAAGTGTCTTCCAGTCGTGATTTAGAAACGACTTGTCCGGGAGGGTCGATCAAGGCCTGCAACAAGGCAAATTCACGTGCAGATAGTTGCAATGGAGTGCCATGTAAGCTGGCAATATGCTTGATGGGATTGAGTACCAATCCTCTGCAGGTGATCGCAGATTGCGGGCGACCTGTGCTACGTCGTATCAGCGCACGAATGCGCGCCAGGAGTTCATCCAGATCGAATGGTTTGACCAGGTAGTCGTCTGCGCCGACATCCAGCCCCAATACCCGTTCTGCCGGCGCGTCTCTTGCGGTCAGTATGAGTACCGGTGTTTTGCCGCGTTGCTGCCGATAATCGCGTAAAACATCCAGTCCGGATTTTTTAGGCAAACCAAGATCAAGTAAAACCACGTCATACACATCAATTTGCAATGCCAGCGTAGCGCTAATGCCGTCTCTGACCCTATCAACAGCATATTGCTCCGCACGCAAACTCTCTTCCACGCTTTCACCGATCATCCTGTCGTCTTCAATCAGCAAAATACGCATGTCATTTCCTTTTTATACAATCTCTGAAATTGTAATGGAATGAAGCTTAAACAAGGCTTAAATTTGTGTATCTTAAAAAATGACCGGTTTCTGCGCAAATTATGGATGGTTTAAGGATGGTTTAAGAATGCTTAACTTACACTAAGAGGTGATTATCGAAATTTCCTTAATCCTGCGACTCGTCAGTTTTCGAATGACTCGCTTAGCCAATTAATTGCATTGAAAGATAGGATGTAATGCAAACAAATTTCTTGCGACTGTTTTTATGCGCCTCTTGTAGTGTGCTGAGTAGCTGTGCTAGCTATCAGCAGCTCACTCTGTCGTCTCAGCATCAGCATGAGTACCAGCTTAAAACAAAATTGACAGAGTTAAAGATCGACACGTCATCTCTGCATTTTCCCGAACTGGCAAGCCACACGCTGAATTTGCAGGGCGAATTGGATATGACAGATTTGGCGATTTTAGCAGTGTTGAATAACCCTGAATTGAAGCAGACTCGCGATGAAGCGGGTATCTCGCACGCACAGGCGTTTGCCGCTGGCTTGCTGCCAGACCCGCAATTGACCCTGAGTAGAGATACCACCAATTCCGCAGGTGCCAGCGGTAGTAAAGCATTTAGTTATGGACTCAGTTTTGATGTAGCTGCACTTTGGACGCATTCAGCGATGTTGTCCGCAGCAGACGCTGAAGCACGTAAGACTGATCTTAATCTGTTGTGGCAGGAGTGGCAGTTAATTGCGCAAACCCGTTTGCTCTATATGAAGTTGATACAAAGCCGGAAGTTACTCACTATTTTAAGTGAACATACTAATCTCTTTGCTGACAGACTCAACTTGGCACAGTCAGCCTTGGACAGAAAATTGCTGCCGAATGAGGTGTTACTCAATCATCTCAGTCTGCTGCAAGATGCTCAGAAACAATTACATGATGCGGAGCGCGTGGCGAGTCAAACGCAGTACGAATTAAATGCCTTGTTGGGTTTGTCGCCCAGTGTTGAACTTCCCCTGCGCAAGAATTTTTCTCTGACTGAACTGGATGAAAAACAAGTCCGCTCGGCACTGCAAAATATCAGCTCCCGGCGCCCAGATATCATGGCCTTGGAAGCCGCGTATCAGGCTCAGGATGAGCGCTATCGTGCTGCGATACTTGCCCAATTCCCTTCGCTAAATATCGGTCTTACGCATGCCGGTGATGCCAGCGGCGTGTATTCGAACGGTGTTGGTCTGACTTTGTCTTTACCCATCTTAAATAGAAATCGCGGCAATATCGCGATTGAACAAGCAACGCGTCAAAAACTATACGACGAGTATCAACAACGAATCAACATTGCCCACGGCGATATTGAGAAAATTTTATCTGATCAAGGTATCAATCAAAAGCAAATGCAAGAAGTAAAAATGAGTGGCGTAAAATTATCGGCGGCGGTAAAACAGGCAGCGATTGCCTTGCAACATAAGAACATTGATGCGGTGACTTATTTCAATCTGCATGCAAGTTTATTGGCCAAACAAATTGAAGAAATGAATCTTCAGCAAGTGATGTTAGAACAACGAATCGCCTTGCAAACATTGATCGGTGGCGATTTGCCAGTCCACATTTTTACTGAGAGTCAGATGCCATGAATCGGAAGAAATTAATATTGGGAATTGCGCTGATCGTCATACTGCTTGCCGTCTCGATAGCAAGTGTGTGGAGTTGGAAAAAATTCATAACGCCTGCCAACGCCGCAGTGTCGGAAAAAAGTGAAGACGACACGAGTGTATTTGTGAAAACACAAAAATTGGCACAGCAAAGTGTAGCGAGCACCATAACAGTATTTGGTGAAGTGAATACGGGTAAGGTAGATACGATCAATGTGCCGCAGCCCGGGCAATTGCTTCAAATCCCTGTGATACCAGGGCAGCTGCTGCATCAGGGTGAAGTGCTGGCGGTCTTGTCGACCGATCCGAATGTGTTAGCTGCTTATGCACAAGCGCTGAGTGCGCAAAAATTTGCGCTCGCCGAAGTGGGGCGCGTTGAAGAACTTTTGAGTTTGCAGCTCGCCACCCAATCACAAGTCGATGCCAGCAAAAAAGTCTTGCATGATGCGGAATCAAATCTGGTCGCGCAAAAAACCTTGGGTGGTGATCAGGCTGTCAGAAAAATCGTAGCACCATTTAATGGCATCGTTACTGCAATAGATGCGGTTCAGGGGGGACGCATTGCGGCGGGTGCGGCGATTTTGCAATTGGGACGCATCGATCAGGTACGCATCTTGTTTGGTGTAGAAGCTTCGCAAATCGGCTTGATCCATGTTGGGATGGGCATAGACATTGCGGCACTGCATAATGCAGATGCCCTCGTGAAAGCAAAAATTACCAGTGTACAAAATGTGATCGATCCTAAGACACAGCAAGCCAGCATCATGGTGGAACTGCCGGGCAATGCGACATTGCTTAACGCAGGTATTACACCCGGTAAGCATGTGCAAGCGCAGATTCATTTGGATAAAAAAATGATTTGGGAAGTGCCGCGACAAGCGGTGCTGACCGATGATAAAGGCGATTATCTTTTTCAAGTGAAAGACGGTAAAGCAATACGTGTCAGTGTCAGCAAAACGATAGAAAATACCTCGACCTATGGCATAGACGAAAAACTAGATACAGCGTTGCCGATTATTATCGTGGGTAACTACGAAGTTCAGGATGGCATGGCAGTACGCGAGGGACAGCAATGAGTGCCAATACCTGGACGCAAGCGCACCGGCGGTCTTTGCTATTTTTATTGGGCATGCTGGCATTGATCGGCGTTGTTGCCGCTTTTAAGTTGCCGGTTTCTTTATTTCCTACCGTTGATTTCCCGCGCGTGATGGTGGCTTTGGATGCTGGTGATCAGCCGGTGGAGCAGATGGAAATGTTGATCACGCGACCGGTGGAAGACGTGGTGCGGCGCGTGCCTGGTGTGCGTAGCGTGCGCTCCACCACTAGCCGGGGATCGGCAGAAATTTCGGTCAACTTTGATTGGGGGCGCGATATTCCTTTGGCTGCTTTGCAAGTGAATGCCGCGATTGCGCAAGTCGCCACGCAACTGCCGCAGGGCACCCAGGTTTCGACACGTTTGATGGACCCGACCGTGTTCCCGATTATTGCCTATAGTTTAACGGCAAATAATATCAGCGCTACACAGCTAAAAGACCTCGCTGAATATGAGTTAAGGCCTTTGTTGTCGAGCATTGAAGGCGTTTCAAAAGTACAGGTGCAAGGTGGCGCGTCACAAGAATAT
>JANYFV010000586.1 GCA_025359635.1 Undibacterium sp.
CAAATTTTCGACAAAAATCAGTTTTGATGAGAAAGCAGAAAGCTTGTCTGTGCGAGTGGCAAAATAACTAGTTTTGACCCGTACTTCCCTAGTTTTAAGCCGGCAGCAAAATTTGTTTGGATTTTACTGTCTCGACGCCGGTAAATTTGAAATTAACTTCAGGTAAGCGGCCTGAAACGATTTCAGCGATGGCTCGGCCGGAACCCGCACCCATGGTCCAGCCCAAGGTACCATGACCAGTGTTGAGAAACAGATTGCTGTATTTTGTTTTCCCTATGTAGGGCACGTTCGATGGTGTCAATGGACGCAATCCAGCCCAATAAGTTGGAGACTCATAATTGCAGGCGCCTGGAAATAATTCACGAGTTCGACGTGTGATGGCTTCGCAACGCGCCGTATTTAATTCGCGCGAATAACCGTTGATTTCGCAAGTTCCTGCGACCCGCAAGCGCTCACCCAAGCGAGAAACAACCAGCTTATAGCCATCATCTGTTAATGATATCGTCGGTGCTGCATCGGTTTTGATGATGTCGTACGTCGCTGAATATCCTTTGCCGGGATAGATCATCAAATTGATGCCCAGCGGTTTCAAAAGCGACTGCGAAAAACTGCCCATGGCGATGATGAATGCATCGGCACGCAAGACCTTGTGTCGGCCAAAACTGTCGATTACTTCAACCCCAGTGATTGTTGCAGATGCACCGCTGCCTTCTGTGAGCAATCTTGTCACGGTAGTGTTGAATTGAAAGTCAACGCCAGCATCAGCAGATTTTTTTGCGAGGCCATCGGTGAATTTGTAAACGTCGCCGGATTCATCGGTTTCTGTGAAGTCGCCGCCAACAATTTTGTCTCGGATGCCTGCAAGCGCGGGTTCTATTTTGATGACTTCGTCAGTGCTGACAGAGTGACGAGGACAGCCCAGATCTCGCATCAGCTTTGCAGCAGGGAGGGAATTGTCGAATTCTTTTTGGTCAGTATAGAAATGTAATATTCCTTTTGTCACGCAATCATAGGCAATGCCCGTTTCTGCGCGCAAGGCTTGTAGTGTCTTGCGGCTGTATTCGGAAATCGCGACGATCTGACGGATATTTTCATCTGTGCGTTTTTGCGTGCATTCACGTAAAAAACTCAAACCCCACAGCCATTGAAGCAGTTCTGGTCGTGGTCGAAACAATAGAGGCGCATCATCTTTTCCTAGCCACTTTAAAACTTTTAACGGCGCGGATGGATTCGCCCAAGGTTCTGCATGTGATACTGAAATTTGACCGCCATTGGCGAAACTGGTTTCTTGCGCAGCGCCGGGTTGACGTTCGATGACAGTTACATCGTGACCCGCCTTATTTAAAAACCAAGCGGAGGAAGTGCCAATAATTCCAGATCCTAAAACTATCACTTTCATGGGGGTAATCTCCGTTTTTATCTATACGGAGATTGTAGAAAGAAATGAGTTTTTAATGTAATCAATGAACAGCTAGAATTTTTTATTTTTAAAAGAATAAATCTCTATTTTGTTTAAAAAACAAACAAAAACCAAAAATTGTGTTTTATTTGTTGATTTTTGCTTTGGTAATTTCTTGTGATACAGCGCGTGAAATAACTTCTTGCATGGTTTTGTGTAAGCCTGCACGTATTTCTACTGCCAGACTCTCGACTGCCGTTTGCAAAACGTCGGCAAGACTATCCCGAACGCGATGTTCAAGAACAAAATCGACTCTTGAAAGCACCTGACGTAAAACGTTCTCGTGTATGGTTTGTTCTAATTGCTGCCATTCTTCGGCACTGATGTTATTTTTTTCCGGGCTCTCAAAGGCTACAATTTCCGCAGCATCTTCAGTTTGTAAAAAGCTGTCGGGAGAAATGATTTCGGTCAGTACGGGAATGCTGGTATCGATTTGATTGCTCATGATGATTTTGCGGTGATATGGGTAAGCGAGATGCCTTGTTGCTGATAGTGACGGTAACGCTCGCGCCCAGCTAAGGTATCTTGCTGCCCGGTAGCGATGACTTCGATAATGCGGGCAAATTTCGAAAAATCATTCGGTACGATTTGAGTCAAATTAATCAAAAGCTCGTGGTGCGGGAAAACTGCCTGATCATTTTCAGTGAGAATGATCGGGGTTTGCGCGACTAAAGGATCATCGATTAAGACGTGCGGTAAAAAATCTGATTCAGAAAAAGTCCACAGCGCTTCATTGAGTAAATCAAGCTGGGCGCGATCATTGTCAAACACAATGATCCGGCAATCTGCCGCTCTGGCTTTGCGAATCAGGCGGCAGGTGTAATGAATTTTATCCGCTACATTGCTGTGAAAATCTATCCTTGTCATTTGCTCTAAGCTTGTTGAAGTCAATTTAAAAGCGGATGCCAGATTCAGAAGGCGGCGCCAGTTTTGGTAAGCCATCGCCTTCAGTCACTTTTTTAACTGGTGGCGGTGCTGGGGCCGCAGGCTCCGCTGCCGGGTAGCGATAGTTCTTTGGTAATTTGTTCGTCTCTGGATATCCAGCGCTACTCAACGCAACTTGCCAATCAGCTGCGTTGAAACCGCGAAATTTGCTATTGCTAATGACTAGAAGTGGCAGTTGCGATTCTCCACTCACTTTTTTCAGTTTGTCTATATCTTCATTGCTACTAACGGTTTTTTCTGAAAATGGAATTCCCAGTTGTTTTAACAAAGTGCGCCCTTCATTACATGGAGCGCATGTGGCACTTGTGTACAGCGTGACTGGATTTTTGCTGACTGCTGCGGCAAGATCTTCAGGTAATGGCACGCCGCCAGATTCACCACCGCTCGCTTTGGTATTTAGTTGTTTTGCACCAGCTGGCGGTGGAATGTCGCTGTAAGTCACTTTGCCATCTGCACCTACCCATTTATATAGTTGCGCACTTGCGTTACCTGAGAATAGGCAAACCACGGCGAGGATAGACAATGCAAAGCTGTTGATGATTAAGTTGCGTATCTTCATAAATTGTTCTCCATTAATTGCATATGAGTTTTAAATGCGTTGTAAATGCAAATACCAATATTTTAGTTAACCATGCCGCTGTGGCGAAGCAACGCATCAATTGCCGGATCGCGTCCGCGAAATGCTCTGAAAGATTCAATCGCTGGTCGCGAGCCACCTACTTCCAGCACTTCCGTCTGGAATTTTAGTCCAGTATTCCGCGACAGTGTACTCCCTTCGAGTTTTCCAGCTTCTTCAAATGCTGCGTACGCATCTGCCGATAGTACTTCTGCCCACTTGTAACTGAAATAGCCAGCGGCGTAACCACCGGCAAAAATGTGACTGAATGAATGTTGAAAACGGTTGAATTCCGGTGGTGTGAATACCGAAACTTGTTCTCTGACCGTGTTTAAAATGTCTCGCACCTGATTCGCGCCGCCCGGGTGGGTATCATCATGGAGATTGATGTCGAATAAGGAGAACTCGACTTGCCTTAAAGTTTGCAAGCCAGACTGAAAATTCTTTGCCGCAATCATTTTATCGAAAAGCGCACGTGGCAATGGCGCGCCCGTTTCTGCATGGGATGTCATGCCTTGCAAGACATCCCATTCCCAGCAAAAATTTTCCATGAATTGTGATGGTAATTCGACTGCATCCCACTCAACACCAGAGATGCCAGATACCGA
>JANYFV010000525.1 GCA_025359635.1 Undibacterium sp.
ATGACATAAACCCAACCGCCAGCAGTCCAACAGTGGCGCGGTGAATGCGATTAGTCAAGCGGTGAGAAAATGCAGTCAAAATTGGTTGCTATCGTCCATTAGAAAAACACGTCCATACTTGGAATCTGATATATTGAATAAGTATAGCCATAGACAAGCCAACCTGTCGCACAATACGACAGGTTGATCGCCAATTAAATCAAAAACATCCCCAGCCATTGTCGGATATCTTTTTGGGCACGCCAGAACAACATTGAAATAGACGTTATGAGGGAGGACAATCACTTCTGAATAGCGAAATGTTACGGCCACCAGTCCTAACAACACTGCCGGGGGCGAACCAGCGATTTGAACGGACAGCTAGCAACGTGTCTCGAATTTTTCAATTTGCCTATCTCTTCTCTTTCTGTCCTAGCAGCTTGTCGGAGAGTAAAACCGGATCGGGTTTTGGGAGCGAAAACCGAACGTTTTTCGATGGTCATTTGCATCCCAAACAGCTAAAAATGGGAGAAACGCAGCGCTTAACCACCGGATTTCGGGCAGTAGGCATGGTGCGGCTAGGCGCAATGGGTAAGCAAGCTATGAAAGCGTTTCAAATTGAAAGCGAGACAAACCAGGCCCCACTCGCCACTGGCCGCCGCCACGCCGCGCAAAGAAAATTGACGGAAGCCCAACACCTCTTTAATGTTGCCAATAACCGGTTCGATGGTCGATTTTCGTAAGCGATAAATGGCTCGTCCCGCCTCTGTTTTCAGTTTATAGGCCATGTTTACTGCGGGACTGGCATCGTCGGGCGGCGGTGTAGCGGGTGCACTGAAGAACGCCTGCCAACTGCGGTGATGGGCCTCCCGACCAGTGGCAATGTAAGGTTCAATGCCGCGGGCACTACACGCTTTAATATTTTCCGCGCTGAAATAGCCATTGTCCACTGCCGCCGCGGGAACATGCCCCAAAGTGGGCGAAATAGCGTCCAAAGTTGGTACCAGCTCTTGTTTATCATTGGCGTGATTGGATAACGAATGGCCGATAATGAACAGGCTGTCTTGGTCAACCGCTAGCTGAGCGTTATAGTGCTGGTCAACGCCTTTATCGGTGGTGTTTTTCATGATGCGTGATTCAGGATCGCTGAAGTTGTACTGGTCTTTGTCACGCGGTCCAGGTGTAGGCGGTTTGGGCTGAGGGCCTCTGGCCTTGCGCTTGCTGTGGCGTGCTTTGGCCTCGCGCTGCCGGATTTTGTCTTCATATTCGGCACGCTCAATCGTATCGCGTTCTTGCGCACGCGTTTCTAACACGACCCGGGCTTTGGCCAGATTTGCCAAGCGCGTCTGCCGTAAGGCAATCTCATCAACCACAACCATCCCTTCCGGCAATACCAGTTCGCCCTCATCGACCTGGCGGCTCATGGTCATCAGTTCGCTCACTTCTATCCGCAATTGGTTTTCCACTTCGCCCAACCGTTTGTAACTGATGGCTTTGCTTTTCGACGCATCCGCATGTATTTTTGTCCCGTCGATGCTGATGTTTCCGAGTTTGAAGACCCCGCTTTGTGCCGCCAACAGCAAGATTTGGACGAACAGACCTTCTATTTCTGGCAAGAACATCTTTCGAAAATTCGCGATGGTATCGTGGTCTGGATGCAACCCGCCCGCCAGGTACCGAAACGGGATACTTTCGTAACTGCTGCGTTCCATCTTTCGTGAACTGAATACACCTGTCGCATAACCATAAAACAGCATCGCCAACAATAATTCTGGCGCTATCGCTTCCCCGCCGATGGCTCCATACCGTTGATACACGCTGCTCAAGTCCAGTTGGCTCACTATATCCACCACAAAGCGCGCTAGATGATTTTCTGGCAACGCCTCACTCAATTGAATGGCCGTGTTTAAGGTCGCTTCGTAATCTGGTTTTTTGAATTTCCGGCTCATGGCTGGTCTCGCTGATGGCAGTCGCTTAAGTCTAACACCTATCCCCTTAATCTAACCATCCTCTCCGACAAACTGCTAGCCGAAGGTATCGCTCAGACCGCTTATAACGTACTCGCTGGATGTCGAACTGATCCAGGTAAAAATATCGCGCTAATTGGGCCGATGACGGCGTTTCGTTAAAACGTCCATAACGTAAAGCTTGCTCACGGGTAAGGA
>JANYFV010000545.1 GCA_025359635.1 Undibacterium sp.
GGCAAAATCATGACTGGTGAGCAAATACGCTGGGGGTTTGAAAACCTCGACGTGAATGAAGCTAAACAAAAAACCTTGGGCGCGCTTGGTATGTTCCCACCGATCAAAACCTCATGTGAAGATCACGAAGGTTCAGGCGCTGTCAAAGTGCAACAATGGACAGGTGATAAATGGAAAGCGATTACGCCCAACTGGATGACTGGTGACAAAGCGCTTACCCGCGCATTATTAGAAGAATCTTCTGCCAAGTACGCGGTAGAAAAGAAGATCACGCCAGCTTGTTTGAAATAGTTCCTCAGTGGGTTTATCCACTCCTGAGAACGAGGCTGCTGCGACTCTGATCAGGAGTGGGATTTTTTTAAATTACGAATGAGAACTTGAGTACACTATGACACCGCAAACCATTTCCAGTACCGCTAGCACACCGCCTATGCCTTACCTCAGTGTGAATAATATCGAGGTAATTTACGACCACGTGATTTTGGTATTGAAAGGCATTTCCCTGCAAGTTCCGCAAGGGAAAATTGTCGCTCTTTTGGGCGCAAACGGTGCCGGAAAATCGACTACGTTAAAAGCAATTTCCACGCTATTACGCAATGAACGTGGCGACATTACCAAAGGTGACATCAGTTTCAAAGGACAACGGGTCGACCACTTGACGCCGAATGAACTGGTTAAACGCGGCCTGTCGCAGGTCATGGAAGGACGCCATTGTTTTGCCCATCTCAGCATCGAAGAAAATCTCTTGACCGGCGCCTACACACGCAAGATTTCACGTGCTGAACTGAAAGAATCGCTGGAGATGGTGTATCACTATTTCCCGCGTTTGCGCCAACGGCGCAGCTCGCTGGCGGGTTACACCTCAGGCGGTGAACAACAAATGTGCGCAATTGGCCGCGCCTTAATGGCTAAGCCTTCGATGATCTTGCTCGATGAGCCTTCGATGGGCATCGCGCCACAGTTGGTCGAAGAAATTTTTGAGATCGTCAAAAACCTCAATGTCAAAGAAAACGTCTCATTTTTATTGGCCGAGCAAAATACCAATACGGCATTACGCTATGCCGATTTTGGTTATATTTTAGAAAATGGCCGGGTCGTGATGGAAGGTGACGCTAAGGATCTGGCTAGCAATGAAGATGTGAAAGAATTTTATTTAGGTGTCTCTGGCACCGGACGCAAGAGCTTTCGCGAGATGAAATTTTATCGCCGCCGCAAACGTTGGCTGGCATAGACAGAATTCGGTGGGTTTAACTCCCTTCTCCCGCTGGCGGGAGAAGGGCTGGGGATGAGGGTGTTGGAGCAACGCTAACGTACGGTCAATAACAAAAAGCATTTAAAGCACCAAATAAATATGCGTTGTTGTATCGCAACCACCCTCACCCCAACCCTCTCCCGCTAGCGGGAGAGGGAGCTAAAAAAAGTACGCGAGAATGACTGTAATTAATCAGGAAAAAACTTCTCATCAAAGTGACGCCAAACGAGAAACAAATATGAGTGACTATTTAGACGCACTGGAAACCCGCAACCCGCAAAGCCGCGAGCAAGCCTTGATGACGCGCTTGCCGCAACTGATCGCACAAGCGCAAACTGCCAGCGGCTGGGCCATGATATTGCAAGGCACGACGGCAGCCGATATCAGGAGCCGCCATGCGCTGGCGCAATTGCCGGTGACACGCAAATCCGATCTGAAGAATTTGCAAAAGCAGTCACTCCCTTTTGGCGGCCTCAACAGCACGCCCAGCAGTCAGCTGCAACGCATCTTTATGTCACCCGGCCCTATCTATGATCCGCAAGGGCGCGGGCAGGATTGGTGGCGTTTTTCCCGTGCCCTGCATGCGGCGGGGATTCGCCCTGGCCATCTTTTGCAAAACTGTTATTCGTATCACTTTACCCCGGCCGCCTTCATGGTCGAGAGTGCTGCGGCCAAACTCGGTTGCGTGGTGATACCGGCCGGTAGCGGCCAGACCGAAATGCAAGTGCAGGCAATGGCAGAATTGCGCCCGGATGCGTATATAGGCACGCCGAGTTTTTTAAAAATTATTATCGAAAAAGCGCTGGAACTGGGCACCGATATCTCTAGCGTACAGCGCGCCGTAGTCGGTGCTGAAGCCCTGCCACCCTCATTGCGCAAATGGCTGCAAGAACACGGCGTGCCGCAGGTACTACAAATGTATGCGTCGGCCGATATCGGCAATATCGCCTACGAAACCGAGACTGATAGCCAGCTCAACCCGGGCATGTTGCTCGATGAAGATCTGATACTGGAAATCGTCCGTCCGGGTACCGGCGATGTGGTGGCGGAAGGCGAAGTCGGTGAAGTCGTCATCACCTCGTTCAACCCGGATTATCCCTTGATACGGTTTGGCACTGGCGACTTGTCGGCGATCCTACCGGGCATTTCTCCCTGCGGCCGCACCAATACCCGCATCAAGGGCTGGCTCGGGCGCGCCGATCAAACCACCAAGGTCAAAGGCATGTTTGTGCATCCATCGCAGGTGGCGGACATACTAAGACGGCATCCAGAAATCAGCAAAGCGCGCCTGGTCGTGACAGGAGAAATGGCGAATGACGCAATGACTTTGCACTGCGAAACCAGCACCCCTGGCGACAGCCTGAAAGCCGCCATAGTGCTCAACATACGTGAGATAACAAAGCTGCGTGGCGAAGTGGTATTTGTTGCGCTAGGCAGTTTAGCCAACGACGGCAAGGTGATTGATGATGCGCGTCGATATCAATAAAGAATCATTTAATTTTAAAAAAATGACAGAAAAATTAGCGATTGGCTTTTTGAAAATACTCAACTATGATGAAATCTCATCACCTACCCTGGAGCTGCTAATGAAACGTTTTTTCTTAAGTCTCTTCCTAATCTTTAATGTCTTATCACCAGCGACGCAAGCCTTTGCAGCCAATGATCGTGGCAATGCGGAAGAAGCCGTTGCCCTGGTCAAAAAAGGCACCGCATTTCTTAAGGCAAATGGCATCGAGCAAGGCTACGCCGCCATCAGTGACGCCAAGGGACAATTTGTCGATAGAGACCTCTACCTGTTCGTCTTCGATGCGACAGGAAAAACCCTGGCGCATGGTGCCAATGCCAAACTTATAGGAAAAAACCTCATCGATCTAAAAGACTCTGACGACAAATATTTTATTAAAGAATTTTTAGAGCTAGCCAGCAAAAAAGGCAAAGGATGGGTCGATTACAAATGGCCGCACCCTATCACCAAGGCAATAGAACACAAATCGACCTATATCGAAAAACTAGAGAACGGTACGATTATCGGCTGTGGGATTTACAAATAAAACCATATGCTTCAGCATCAGTAAAACATAATCTGATGAAGCAATAAAACACCAGGGTGACATATTTTTTATGTCGCCTTTTTTATTACAAAAGTGAAAAAACATCTAGGCTGAAATGCACTATCCATGCGCATTTCGTACGTTAACCTGCACAATAGGCTGCGAAGCCGCATGGATATTGCGCGCAGGCGTGTTGTTAAAATAAACTTGCGACCACGGTGATACCGCTGCATACTGAAAGATCAGATTGACCACTGTTTTCCCTGTTAGGATTCCGGCATGGTGTTCAGAGATCTACATCGTTCGACATTTTTGCGTGGCCTGTTATGTCTGTTATCGATCAGTGCTTTGCTGGCATGCGCTTCAACACCAAGGCCAGATTTATCACGCCTTTATCGCGCTGCTGATCAATTGGACGACACGACTCCGGTCATTTTAATACCGGGCCTATTCGGTTCAAAATTACGCAATAAAAAAACTGGTAAAGAAGTGTGGCCAGGCTCTACCACCGATATCTTGTTTGGTGATTACCGCGAACTGACGCTCAAATTTGATCCTGAAACACTGGCAGTGCTACCCGACGAGCTAGAAGCTTATGATGTTGCCGACCGGGTCTTGGGGCAAGATATTTATGGCCCGATTATCCAGACCTTAGAAAAGTTTGGCGGCTATGTGCGTGGCGTTCCTGGTAGCGCGGTGCGTAAAGGCGAGCGGCGCTATTATGTTTTCCCTTATGATTTTCGGCAAGATAATGCCCAGCATGCGGGGGCGCTTGATCGCCTGATTGAAACAGTACGCAAAGATTATGCTGATCCCAATTTACGGGTAGATTTTGTTGCGCACAGCATGGGTGGATTGGTGGCGCGTTATTACTTACGCTATGGCATGGCCGATGTCTTAAATGGCGATCCTGAACAAGTGACTTTGTATGGCACCAACCGGGTACGCAAATTTGTTTTATTGGGCACACCCAATTTAGGTTCTGCTTCTTCCTTGCATGCCTTTTTGACCGGAGAAACTGTCGGCCTGGGACGCATCCCGCCAGAAGTGCTGGCGACCATGCCCAGCGGATATCAGTTATTTCCACATCCCTTAGTCACGTGGCTAATCGATGCCAAGGGCAATACCTTGCATGAAGATTTGTTCGATGCCAAAACCTGGGAACGTTATCGCTGGAGCCTTTATGATCCGCTGGTACAGGCGCGGTTAGCTTCGTCGGAAAAAGGGGCGCCTAGCACTCAACTAAGCGACATGCAGAAATTTTTTGCCTTTCGGCTGGAACGCGCCCGGCGGTTTTTGTGGGCACTCTCCACACCA
>JANYFV010000562.1 GCA_025359635.1 Undibacterium sp.
CTGACAGCGTTAAGCTTAAATCAGTCAAGTTGATCGTAGGCTAGACGGCACCAGGCAGATTTTTGGTATTTGTTTTTCATAGGATTTACGCAAAATCGCCCCAGCGTCATTGCACTCGCCTTACAGTACTGTACTGTCTTCGTCGGTGCGCCTAGCTGGAATAATTTTACGTAAGTCCTATCTTATTAATGCAGTCGATTTTTTATACTTTTTGAACGCCCGCATGCGTGACTTTGGCGTACTTTTCCCAACGACGGCTTTTCCAGCGTAAATACATCGTGATGCCGCGTACCCATTCGTCGATGGTGAAGGCGACCCAGACTCCCGGCAGCCCCCAGCCCAAATGCAAGCCGAGAAACCAGGCTACCGGTACGGCTAATCCCCACATGGAAAATGCACCGAACATGACTGGAAAACGCGCATCACCAGTGGCACGTAATGAGTTGATGACGATCAGATTAAATGTGCGGCCTGGCTCAAGTAGCAGGCCCATCCGTAGTAACAATGCACCACCAGTGATTATGGTTTCGTTCGAGCTGAATAAACGTAGTAGTTTCGGTGCAAACAAGGCCACAAGACAAGTTGTTACCAGCGTTACGGCCAAGCCCAGACGCAGACTGCGCAAAACCTGCCGGTAGGCAGCATTGAATTCGCCAGAGCCGATCATGTGGCCAATCATGATTTCAGTGCCGATACCAATGGAGATGCCTAGCATCATCATGAGCATGGCGAGTTGCATCGTGTAAGAGAAGGTGGCCAGCGAGGTTTCACCCATCTGGCCAACGAAATAGGTGATCACCATAAAGCTCATCCACCAGCTTAAATTCTCTCCGGCCGCAGGAATCCCTATATGTAAAATTTTATTGAGATACTCTTTAGAAAATTGCCAGAATGAGCCGAGACGCAGACGTAGTTGAGTGCGATGCTGTATCAGCCAGGCGAAGGCAATGCACGCAAGTGCACGACTAATAACGGTGGATAAGGCGGCGCCAACAACCCCTAACCTGGGGAAGCCGAACATGCCAAAAATCAGTAAGAAATTTAAACCTATATTGGCAAGGTTCATCAATAAGGTAATTGTCATTGCGTCGCGCGTACGACCATGCGAACGCAAAACGGAAGCGAAGGCAATATTCAGCGCTTCTAAAAATAATGTGCCACCCATTAACGCTAAAAATGGCTGGGCGTAACGCATTAAGCCCGGTGGCAGATGCAGAAGATCGAGCATCTCAGATGAAAAGGCAAAAATCAGTACGCTTACGGCTACGCCTAACCAAAAATTGACACCCACCGCAGTCGATGCCACTTGCTCGGCGCCAGCGCGATCATTCGCACCGAGATAGTGGGTGATGACGACGCTGCAACCGACACCGACAAACGAAAAAAGAATGATAAAGAAAACGACAATCTGGTTTGCCACGGCTAACCCGGCTACCGCTGAATCTCCCAGGTGACTTACCATGAATGTATCAATCATTCCTGGCAGAATGTGCGATAGCTGTTCAATGAAGATTGGCCAGGTAATGGCAAATAATCCCAGTTTTTTAATCGTGTTGGCGGGCATAGGCAAGTCTATTCGATTTCGTCATCCTCGCGCATACGGGATCCAGTTTTCAATCTATTCGCGAAGCGACATAGTTTCGTGCTGCGCACGAAGTGGCTTTAAAACTGGATCCCCGACAAAAGCATTCGGGGATGACGAAGCATACGGGGATGCTGATTAAATCCCCGCATCCCTAATGCCTTAGAAACGGAATCAATACTCACAATTTCCGGCCGCAGTACTGCTGTACATAAGTCTGATGGGATGGCAATTGCATGACAGTCTTGGCTATCGATGAGCGGATACCATTGAGAAATCCTGATAACTCTGCATCGCCCATCAAGTCGGCAGATTGGTGATGCTGCTCCGGCATGATTCCCTGACCTAGCATCACTTGTATCCATGAATTTTCTGCAAACAATTCATTTGGCACGCGGAACACACGGCCAGTCTCACGGAACAGATCAATGCGGTGTTGTAACGATGCGGGTATCTGCATACCGCTACAGTCGCGCCAAAATGGGGTATCGCGGCGGTTCGTCACATGATAGTGAAGAACAATGAAATCACGAATATGCTCTAATTCATAATCGGTTTGCTTATTGTATTCATCGACATCAGATTGGCAGATGCCATTGGTCGGGAACATTTGCATCAGGCGGATGATGCCGCGTTGTATCAGGTGAATACTGGTCGACTCGATAGGTTCCAGAAAACCACTGGCAAGGCCGATCGCGACACAGTTGCCGCGCCATGTTTTATCGCGCTGACCCGGCTGAAATTTAAGCACTCTCGGTTGCATCAAAGGCTTGCCTTCGATGTTCGACATCAAGACTTGTTTAGCCTGTTCATCATCGATGTAGCGACTTGAAAATACTAAGCCATTACCGACGCGATGCTGTAAGGGAATACGCCACTGCCAACCGGATTCGCGCGCAATTGACCTGGTGTAAGGCAATGCATCTTTGACGGATTCTGTTTGCACAGCGACCGCACTGTCACAAAATAACCAATGCGACCAATCTTTATACTCCACCTTCATAGCTTCACCGATGAGCAAGCCCCGAAAGCCAGTGCAATCGATAAACAGATCGCCTGCTATGTCGACGCCTGAATCAAGCTTGAGCGAAGTAATGTCGCCAGATGCGGCATCCGTTTCCACCTTAACGATCTTGCCTTCGATGCGCTGAACGCCAAACGGTTCACTGAACTTACGTAAGAATTTGGCATATAGGCTGGCGTCGATATGATAGGCGTAGTTCATGCCGTTGTTTGGCAAATGCGCGAAACGTGCTTCTTGTGCCGCTTTAAGTTCAAGGCAATAATCACCGTAGTCGCCAGCGAGATTGCGCTCACGCCCTTTCATCCAGAAATGCTGAAAACCTGCGGTCCAGTGGTCCTTTCCGGTTATCCCAAAGGAATGAATATAGTCTTCATTGCGCTCACGCCAATTTTCAAAACTGATGCCAAGTTTGAAAGTGGCGTGGGTGGCTGCCATAAATTCTTGCTCATTAATTTCAAGTAAATTATGGAAATTAATAATAGTGGGAATGGTCGCCTCACCGACGCCGACGGTACCTATCTCATCAGACTCGATCAACTTAATATCAAGTAGCTTGCCCAGTGTTTTGGATAAGGCTGCGGCGACCATCCAGCCTGCGGTGCCACCACCGGCGATGATGACGCGGCGGATCGGTTTGCGCTGTTCTGCGGTGCGCGTGTTCTGATGCATGGGCTGTCTCCGTTATCGTTTCATCTTATTGAGTAAGTGGGCGCGCAACATGCGTGCCGTGTCGCTATCGAACGGCTCCAGCATGCGTCTTGCCTGTTGTGGAATATGCCTGGCTTCTTCGCCATCGCTTTCAAAGACGTAGTGACGAAAGATTTCTTGCCAGGCTAGTCGCTGTGCAGGCGGCAGATCACGCATGGTCATGAGCGCGAACATCAGCGTATTCATTGGCGTATCCATGTAGTCGGGCGATTGTCGCCACCAATAGTTGACCAGTACGTTAAAACTGCTGAGCGCTTCAACGTGATGCCACCACATGCTAGGAATAAACAGGGCGTCTCCGGCTTGTAGTTCGGCCACTTGCGCATGTTCTAATGCGGTGCTGAATCTGGGAAATTTTTCGAAATCTGGGCAGGCAAAGTCGACCAGACTGACCGCTTGTCCGGCCGGCGTAAAATCGAGCGGGCCGACGTATAGATTGCTGAGTTGTTCCGGCGGAAAAAGGGTGAAGCGGCGACGCCCGGCCGCGATGCAGGCGAGATTGTCCGGCAGGTCAAAGTGCGCGGGGATACGTGTGCGGTTGCCTACCCAGATGCTCACCAGCGGGTCGCGTGCAGGAGCCGTAGTGGCTAAATTGAGATCGAGGTCGTTTTCGGCGCGGAAACCTGGCAGACAGGTATCGACCGTAGTCGAGCCAACGTAGAATGCCGGCGGATTTTCGTCATGCTGATGGTCGCGCAGCGCGTCGAGCACTGCATCGAACTTGACGCGCACCGAAGAGAAATTGAAGCCGCTCAAATCCTCATTGTAAAAAAAACGTCCGCCAATTTCGGGCATGCCGTGCATCGCATTCACGCTGGCATCGCGATAGAAGCGGCGCAGATACGCATTAGCCGCTTGCTCTGAGGTCTGCGCAGCACACACCATAGGCCAGGATGCCACCAGTCCGCGCAGGACGATGGGCTGCGTCGACATGAGAATCTCATCGCTCAATTGCTGCGGGCCGACGCCCTCGATTTCGCGTATCGGTTTAACGTTAGCCAGCATGCGCGCGGTTCTTTCTGTCGATCAGCGCGCGGAAATTCCACAGCGAGGCGATCACCATATAAATCGCCTGCAGGTGGCCGGCGCGATGCAGGCTTGCTAGTGCGTTGCCATCCAGTGCACTTAATTTCTCTTCGTTGATAGCGTAAAAACCGTCGAGCCGGTTCTGTGAACCATTATCGAGTTCGATATCGAATACAAAGGATTCGAGCAGGTCAAGCTCCAGCAATGCGGCGATGAATGCGGGCATGCTTTGCAAGCCTTGATGAATCGCCAGTAAGGTCGAATTCATGCGCTCCAGAAAAGGCGTGGGGCTGCCATGCGGAAGAAATACGGCTTCGCCTTCATCCTGTTTTGCGCTGATCCTCGGGCTATCCGGATGGACATGAATGGTGAGCGCTTCGCCGGCTACGCCGATCAGGAAAGGTTGACGCTCTATCGCCAGTGGCACGTAGCTCGCGTCCCAGCCATCAGGTCCAAGGAACAGATTTTCATCCGCCTGAAAACCGAACAGGGCAAGCGCCTCAAACGTCAGACTATCTTGCGTCTTGCGAAAAACGATAGGGTAGTGCGCCTGAAGCTGGCGAAATTCAGCGGGAAAAGTGCTGGCAAACATGACGTTGTCACCATATTTGGCTGCGCGTTTGGAAATGATGCGCAGATCTTTGTGATCGACGTTGTTGAGCAAAATAGCTTTTGGCATAGTGGTCCCACCTTGTGTTTAAGTTTAATTGTCGCTATTCAGGGTTTAGTTTTTTTTAATCTCATATTTTATGCAGACCGTGGCGCACGATATGCCCGATGAGATCGCGGTTGCCCGGTAGTGCCGCCAACATTTTATCTGCCAGCGTGGCCGCTTCGCGGAAGTATGCAGCAGCTCGCTCTGCCTTGTCGGTACGCATTGCCGGTATCTCCGTCTGAAATCCCATTCCATACAGTACGTACTGGTAGCTCGCGGAGGGGAATATCTCTTCGACGCGGATGAAATCATAGCGTGATGGACTGTGTTGACGCCATAGTAGCATCAGCTCGCGCAGGCGTTCCGGTATCGATTCGGTACGGCAATTGTCGCGCCAGTAATCGGTGTCCGTCCGTTTCGTGAGTACGTAGTGCAGTTTCAGAAAATCGATCACGCGCTCCCATCGATAAGTGAAGGCATCGTTGAAGCGGCGTGCCGCGATGTCCATGGCAGCACGGGTGACGGGCATTTGTTCGCTGAGCATGGTCGCGGACAATTCAACCAGGGCTAGCGCTGACGCTTCCAGCGGTTCGATGAAGCCTGCGGACAGGCCGATTGCCACGCAGTTGCGGTGCCAGAACTGCTGCCGGTAGCCAGGTTGGAAAGAGAGTTTGCGCGGTGTGGTGATGTCTTTGGGACCACCGTTTTTTTGTATGTAGTTGCGCAAGGCAAGTTCTGCCAGTTCATCCGTTGTGTGTGTGCTCGAATAGACGTGGCCAATGCCGCGTCGCGTCGGTAATCCTATGTCCCAGATCCAGCCACTGTCCTGCGCTGTCGAAATGGTTTGCGATGCGATTGCACTATTTTCGTCGGGGTAAGGAATTTGCACTGCCAGCGCCGTGTCGTTGAACAACACATGTTTTTGCGATAGAAAAGCTACCCCAAAATGCTGACCCAACAGCAGCGATTGCATGCCACTACAATCGACGAATAAATCCCCTGCCAGACTACCGTGCAGTTTTGTCTGCAGCGAGGCAATGTCCCCGCTACCATTACTGTGTGAATTGATCGCCACGACATGATCCAGTACATGCCGTACGCCCAGGTGACTGATGCAATGCTTGCGCAGGAATTCGCTAAATTTACCTGCATCGAGGTGATAGCCATAGTTCGCCACCGCTGCAAATTCTGGCGTGCTCGCTTGCTTGGGTGCTTTCCCTTGTACACACAAGTGGGGCTGAAAACTGACCAGGTCGGCAAACGGAACGCTGGCGTGCTGCTGTTGCCAGCCAGCGACCAGATTGGCCTCGCCATAGCCTTGCGGTAGCACGAAAGGATGAAAATAATAATCCTCAGCAGCACCATTGACCCAGCCATCAAATCTTGAACCTTGCTTGAATGAGGCATCACACTCGCGAATAAAATCGGTTTCCGAGACGCCGATTTTGCGTAGCGTATCGCGCATGCTCGGCCATGTGCCTTCACCTACCCCGATCGGGGCGATGTCAGGCGATTCGATTAATGTGATTTGCAGCCCCGAAGCTAAAGCCGATTGATGTTCGGCTGCGATCATGGCGGCAGTTAACCATCCGGCTGATCCACCACCCACGATGATTATGTGTTTGATTGCGCTACTTGCCATGAGGTTTTTCCATGCTATTTGGAAAAAGAAAAGTTACAAGGAATGACGCATTGTTGCAGATACTCCGGGACTGGGTGAATTTTTTTGCGTTTCGATAAAATCCCGATACCAATACGCACTTTTTTTCATCGTGCGTTGCTGGCTTGCGTAATCGACGTAGATCAAGCCAAAGCGTTTGGCATAGCCTGAATTCCACTCGAAATTATCCATCAGACTCCAGTAGAAATAGCCGCGTACATCCACACCCTGCGCCATCGCATCGGCTACCGCTGCAAGATGGCGGTTTAAATAATCAATGCGAATCTGGTCATTGACTTTACCATCGTCTAGCTTATCGACCGATGCCATGCCGTTCTCGGTGATGTAGATCGGCGGCAAATCGTATTCCTGGTATTGCTGATGCAAGCCGATTAACAAGTCGCTCAAACCTTGTGGATAGATTTCCCAGCCCATATCGGTAAAGCCTAGCTTGCCATCCGGTTTTTTCGGTGGATTTTCTGTGCTGACGAAGGCACGCACATAATAATTCACGCCTAAAAAATCGAGTGGTTGATGGATAATTTTTAAGTCATTCTCGAACACGGTGAACAGACTTTGATCCATTCTGTCGAGTGCAATTTGTGGATAACGGCCTTTGAAAATCGGGTCCATAAACCATTGCACTGACCGGGCGTATTCCCACTCTGCTTCCGCTTTATCTGCCGCTGACTCTGTGGCTGGCATGGCCGTCCATTGATTCAGCACTATCCCTAATTTGGCAGACGATTTGACGGCACGCATGGCGCTCATTGCCAAACCGTGCGAGAGTAATAAGTGGTGCGAGACTTGCAACGCTGCGACCGGGTCGGTGACACCGGGGGCGAACTGACCGTTGCCGTAACCCAGATTGGCCGTACACCACGGCTCGTTGTGGGTGGCGATACTGGCCACGCGTGAACCAAATCGGCGTGCCACTTCGGCTGCATAGACAGCAAAATGACTGGCGGTATCGCGATTGAGCCAACCGCCATTGTCTTGCAGGCCTTGTGGTAAATCCCAGTGATATAAAGTCACATGGGCTTGAATATTTTTTTCTGCCAATTTGTCGAGCAGGCGCGAATAAAAATCAAACCCTTTTTGGTTCCATGCACCATGGCCGCTAGGCTGCACGCGTGACCAGGACATGGAGAAGCGATAGGCACCAACGTTTAACGCGGCAATACTTTCTACGTCTTCGGCATAGCGATGGTAATGATCGCAAGCGACGTCGCCGTTACTGCCATCGATGACTTTGCCAGCGGTGTGGGAAAACGTATCCCAAATCGAGGGGCCGCGCCCATCCACTGCGGCAGCACCTTCGATTTGATAGGCACTGGTCGCTACACCCCAAGTGAAATCATTGGGGAAATGTGTGGCTGTGGATGCTTGATTGGTCATGGAATAAAAACTTTTCTAAATGAGTCTGTGCGAGTCATATGGATAGTTTGATCGCACTTCTCGCCGGCGCTAAAACGCCTGTTAAAAAACAGGCCACTGATGGCAGTGGCCTGTTCTACTGGTCTTCATGGCTCACGCCACGCAGACTCTCTCTGAGCTTCGGTTAATCGACGATCAGAACTTGTAGCGAGCACCCATCATGTAACGCGGACCGGCTTGCGTTACGTTCAGGGTTGCCAAATCATCGCGACCATGTTGGCGCTGAATGGCATCATTGAGATTGATCACTTCGAATTGGAAGCTCAGGTTCTTATCGAA
>JANYFV010000597.1 GCA_025359635.1 Undibacterium sp.
TATTTAAAATACACATCAAAGAAAAAACACCTTATAACTTAAACCTCCAGCCATTCCTTACGAATCACATCGTTATGCCGTAAATCATCGGGCGTTCCCTCAAAGACTATGCTGCCGTGTCCCATCACATAAACCCGCTGAGAAATCTCCAGCGCAATCGCCAGTTTTTGCTCAACAAGCAACACAGAGATACCACGATTCTTTAACTCTTTGAGATACTCGGCGACCAGATCAACAATCTTTGGTGCCAGGCCTTCAGTTGGTTCATCAATCATAATTAAGTCAGGGTCGCCCATTAAGGTGCGACACAAAGTCAGCATTTGTTGTTCGCCACCCGATAAGACGCCAGCAGATGTGTTTTGCCGTTCTCTTAACCTAGGAAAAAGTTGATACATGTCTGCCAACGCCCAGCGCGATTTTTTGTTGGCTTTCTCGCCCAAGATTAAATTTTGCTCCACCGTCAGGCTAGGGAAGATATCGCGATTCTCTGGCACATAGCCAAGGCCCTTATGCGCAATCTGAAAAGCCTTCAAACCTATTATTTCTTCGCCTTTAAACAGGATAGAGCCTGTCGATTCAACTTGGCCCATGGCGGCCTTTATCGTGGTTGATCTGCCGACACCATTACGTCCCAATAGGCTGACAATTTCGCCTTGATTAACTTGCAAATTCACGCCATGTAAAACATGGCTTTTGCCGTAAAAAGAGTTCAAATCCTTCATTTCAAATAAGGTGCTCATGCCGTAGCCTCTACCGGCGCATGGCCACCTAAATAGGCATCTTTTACCTTTTGATTACTTCTAATATTAATCGGCGTATCACAGGCAATCACCTCGCCATAAACGACCACAGCAATTTTGTCTGCCAAGCCAAACACCACGCTCATATCATGCTCTACCATTAATAAAGTTTTACCGATGGTGACCTTGCGAATTAATTCCACTGCCGCTTCTGTCTCTGAACGACTCATACCCGCGGTAGGCTCATCAAGAAGTATCACCTCAGCACCGCCAGCGATGGTAATGCCGATCTCTAGCGCACGTTGCTCAGCATAGGTTAGCAGGCCGGCCGTGATATTTCTTCGCCGTTTCAACCCAATTTGTTCAAGCACCGCTTCAGCACGTTCATGCGCATCTTTTAAACCGTTGAGCCTATGCCAAAAAGAGTATTTGTAACCCAACGACCAGAGTACGGCGCAACGCAAATTTTCATAGACAGACAAACGATGAAAGATATTTGTAATCTGAAAACTGCGCGACAAACCAAGTCGATTAATTTCGAATGGGCGCAATGCAGTAATGCTTTGTCCATTTAATAAAATATCTCCAGAAGTGATCGGGAAACGCCCTGAAATCAAGTTGAACAAGGTAGATTTTCCTGCGCCATTCGGGCCTATCACCGCGAATCGCTCACCCTTAGGCACTTGCAGACTTGCACCACGAATGATTTCGGATTTGCCAAAACTTTTTCTCACATCCTTTAATTCTAAGGAGAATTGGCTCATCCTATCGCCCTTCGCATTTGCTCTTCGATCTCAGCATTCACTTCGTTCCATTTTTGCTTGAACAAATTTTTGTAACGTAAAAATGCTATCACACCTATCGCAACTAACATCGCGGCGAATAGCCATGCTGCAGGTTTTTTCGTATCGACTATGATGCCAAATAAATTCATTTCACCGGCTTGCGTGCTTTCCAAAGTTCGCTGGTAAAGCATCTCGATTACCATCACAAACCCTATTGCAAAGATAACGCCAGCCAAGACAATCTTCCACATGGCCGACCAGATTCGTCCGAATAAACCGTACTTTGCCACCCGTAAATTTAGCATCAAGATACTGGCAATCCCCCCCGGCGCATACATTACAATCAAGACGAAAAAAAGACCTAAATATAATTGCCATGCTTTAGTGATGTCAGACAAGATGATAGTCAAGACCACACCCAAGATCGCACCTATCATCGGGCCAAAGAAAAAGCCAATGCCACCAATAAATGTGAAAAGCAATACTGCGCCTGAACGAATGGCGCTAACATTCTCTGCGCTAACAATCTCAAAATTAATGGCGGATAAACCACCAGAAATTCCCGCAAAAAATGCCGACAAAATCAGTGTTAAGTAACGCACCCATTGTGTGTCATATCCGATGAATTCAACACGCTCTGGATTATCTCTTACCGCGTTGGCCAGACGACCTAAAGGGGTTTGGGTGAACGCGTACATGCCGATCGTGCTTATGAAAAGCCAGAAGCTAATCAGGTAATACACCTGAATTTGTGGACCGTAGGTGATGCCTAAAAATGCCTGGCCAACCACGCGATTGCTTGAGACACCTCCCTCGCCGCCAAAAAAACTGGGGAACATCAAGGAACACGCGAAAACCAGTTCAACAATTCCCAAAGTAATCATGGAAAACGTCGTGCCGGATTTTTTCGTAGTGACGTAGCCAAAAAGAATGCCAAAAAGTATCCCCGCAATACCCCCAACCAGCGGTATCAGAGTAATGGGAAAATTGAGACTGCCATTGCCGATTAAATTCATCGTATGAATGGCAAAAAAAGCGCCTAACCCAGAATACACAGCATGACCGAACGAAAGCATGCCGCCCTGCCCCAGCAACATATTAAACGACAAGCCAAAGATCATCACTGTCCCCATCGTTGAGAGTAGAGATAGAGATCCGCCGCTGCTAAACTGGAATGGTGCCAATATCAGTACCAGGGCAAAACTGCTCCAGATAATCCAGCGCGCCAGGTTAATTGGTTTGTAAGTGAGAGTATTTTTCATTGGCTACCCTTCCCGCGTGCCGAGTAAGCCTCTAGGGCGGAAGATCAGGATAAGCACCAGTAATAGGTAAGGCAAGATGGGGGCAGTTTGCGAGATCGTCAGGCTAAGCAAGGGATACCCGAAGGTGTTTTGTGTCACTAGTACGCCCAAATTTTTCAATACTGACATGAGCGAATAATCCAGTGCCACCGCAAAAGTTTGTCCGACTCCTATCAGTATCGAGGCGATGAATGCACCCGCAAGTGAGCCCATTCCACCAACCACAACCACGACAAAAATAATGCTGCCCAAGGTGCCTGCCATCCCAGGTTCAGTAATAAAAGCATTGCCGCCAACGACCCCAGCCAGCCCAGCCAAGGCGCAACCGCCGCCAAACACCAACATAAAGACTTTCGGCACGTTGTGACCTAGCGCCTCAACCATATCTGGATGTGTCAATGCCGCCTGGATTACCAAACCGATTCTGGTGCGGGTTAATAGCAGATAAATCGACAGTAACATCAGCAATGCCACCAGCATCATAAAGCCACGGTACATAGGGAAAGTCGTCGTGTAAATAGTAAATAATGGGCCGTCCAGCATCTTGGGAATAGCATAGGGAACGGTGGCACGTCCCCAAATGAGCTGGACTAATTCAACGATGATGTAAGACAAACCGAAGGTGAACAGCAGTTCAGGAATGTGACCATATTTATGCACCGAACGTAGACCATATTTCTCTACCATCGCGCCCAAAAATCCGACTAACAATGGTGTCATAAATAAGGCTGGCCAAAATCCTAGTGTGATGCTGATCGTATAGGCAAAATATGCACCCAGCATATAGAAGCTGGCATGGGCAAAATTCAATACACCCATCATACTAAAAATCAGCGTTAGCCCAGAAGAAAGCATAAACAGCAACAAGCCGTAACTCACGCCATTGAGAAGGGTGATCAGTGTAAATTCCAAAGTATGTTTCCTTCAATTTTTTACGAAGCTACGGAACTGTCGCTCTATTTTGGCGAAAAAAAAGAGCGCACAAAAAGTGCAGCTCTTATTGTTTGACCGCCAAATTAGCCAGGGCGTTTCATTTGACACGATGAAGGTTGCGAGGCAACGAAAGCTTCGATTTTTTGATTGGTCTTCCAGCCCATCCCTGTATTTTCCTGATCGAATTTAACGTCTTTGCCATCAGTTTTTGACCAGGTTGAGATATACAAAGGCTGTTGAATCTGATGATCGACTTTACGTATGATATCTTCGCCGTTCAAGCTCTTAAATTTCATGCCTTCCATGGCGAAAGCAACTTTAACCGGGTCGATCGATTTGGCTTCTTTTGCCGCTTTTCCTAATGCTGCCAGCACGGAGTAAGTCGCCATCGTGTAGTAATCATCTTTATGCTTAGCTTTAAATCCTTCTACTATCTCTTTTCCGGAGAAGGTTTCATTATTTGGGTGCCAATAACTCACTTGCTTAACGTGGTCGATGCCCGCCGCGCCCATCGCAGTAGGAACACCGGAAGTGCCGGCGTAATAAGTATAAAAATTGGCCTTCAAATCAGAATCTTTCGCCGACTTAATCAACAGGGCTAAATCCGCACCCCAGTTACCTGTGATAACGGTATCGGCACCTGCAGCTTTGATTTTGGCAACATACGGTGCAAAATCTTTAACCTGGCCGATAGGATGCAAGTCATCACCGACAATCTGAATATCAGGGCGCTTGCGTGCCAGATACTCCTTGGCTGCGCGAGTCACTTGATGTCCGAAAGAGTAATTCTGTCCGATGATATACACCTTTTTGATGCTCATATCTTTCGCCATGAAACTCGTCAGTGCTTCCATTTTCATGTCGGAATTAGAATCAAAACGAAAATGCCAAAAGCTGCATTTACTGTTCGTCATATCAGGGTCAACTGCTGCATAGTTCAGATACACGACTTCTTTACCCGGATTGCGTTCATTGTGCTTATTCACCGCGTCTAGCAGTGCCAACCCTACGCCAGACCCATTGCCTTGCGAAATGTACCGAAAGCCTTTATCGATGACAGATTTCAACACCGCCAAAGATTCTTGCGGGCTTCCCTTGTTATCGAAACCAACCACCTCTATTTTGTGTTCGCCCGCCCATTTCTCAGCATTGGCTTTTTCCGCAATATATTGATACGAATTTAAAATGTTTTGTCCAACAGGCGCAAATGGACCTGATAAGGGATCGATGAATGCTATTTTGATGGTGTCAGCCATCACCATAGGAGTGGCTAAAGCAAAGGTAATAGCTAAAACAGATGCGCGCAATTGAAATTTCATTTGTCTCTCTCCAATTTATTTGTGGATGTGATGCGATTAATTTCATGGCAGCC
>JANYFV010000062.1 GCA_025359635.1 Undibacterium sp.
ATTTGCTTTAGGATGTCAGGCACAACAGCAGCAGCAAGCTTGCATTCGTGCAGAGCGCATGGCGTGCCGCGATTCGTTGACGGATTTATATAATCGCCGGGCTTTTCTTGAGATGGCAAGACCGATATGGAGTACCGCTCAACGCAACCAACGTCCGATGACGATGATCATGATAGACATTGATCACTTCAAACAAGTTAACGATCAGTTTGGTCATGAAGTAGGCGACAACGCATTGATGCAAACCGCCGATCTGCTTACGCATGTTTGTCGCGCCGGTGATTTACTCAGCCGCTGGGGCGGGGAAGAATTTTTATTGTTACTGCCTGAGACTGATCTTGAGCAGGCCTGTGTTTTTGCCGAGAGAATACGAATTTCGCTTGAGGCACTCTGCCTGCCAATAGAATCGGATTCTCTCTTTTTGACCGCGAGTTTAGGTGTAGCCGAGTGCGGTCAAAAAAAGTGTTTGGAAGAAATGATTAAAGAAGCAGACGTGCTACTCTACAAAGCCAAGCGCAATGGACGAAATCAATACGCTTGTGAAAAGCCGGAATTAGCGCATGCGATTTTGTGTGCATGAGAGTAGAGCGGAAATGATGCGCTATGTTTCTATAAACTGACGACTTGTTCAGTCTTACGTTCGATTAATTCAATTTTATAGCCGTCAGGATCTTGCACAAAAGCGATGACCGTTTTTCCGCCCTTGACTGGTCCAGCTTCGCGCGTGACATTGCCATTCTTTGCTTTTGTCGCTTCGCAAGCAGCATACGCATCTGGTACAGCAATGGCGATGTGGCCGTAGGCCGTACCGATCTCGTAACTATCCACGCCGTAGTTGTAAGTCAATTCCAGCTCGGCATGGTCAGGGTTGCTGCCGTAACCGAGAAACGCTAAGGTGTATTTGTATTCCGGATTATCGGACTGCCGCAGCAATTTCATTCCGAGGACTTCGGTATAAAAATCTATAGAGCGCTGAAGATTGGCAACGCGTAGCATGGTGTGAAGGATGCGCATAGTTTCTTTGATTGAAATTGATTGAGTCGTTGGCGGAAAAATGACAATGCTTTGTTTTCTATTAACGCAGAAGTAAAAACTTTAAATTCCGTCCCGCATTAAAACACCGGAAGCTCGGCCGAAGCGTGGCGCTTGAGTCTTTGTCTGGCGCGCTTAAAATCTGGGAATACTGATTCCACTCTCGCCCAAAAACGTGGGCTGTGATTCATTTCGAGTAAATGGGCGAGTTCATGCGCGATGACGTAATCGATGAGCTCTGGCGCAAAATGAATCAATCGCCAGTTCAGGTGGATTTTTCCTTGCGAAGTACACGAACCCCAGCGCGTGGCAGCGTTAGACAGTGACATCGACTTGTAGCTAACGCCTAGCATGTCTGCATACACCGGCAAGCGCTTAGAAAAAACGTTCTTCGCCTCTTTTTGCAACCATGTTTTTACGCTGTCTTTGAGTTGCTGTTCGCTCGCATCAAGAGGTAGCTGAATGCTGAGTTCGCGCGGTTCTTCCTGATAGTCAGTGGTAATGTGGGTGACAGAGTCGCTGCGTTGTATACGCAGATTGAGTATTTGGCCTAGGAACAAAAAGCTGGCACCATCTTCCCAGCGCATTGCGGTCTCTAGGCGACGTTCAGTACGTTTGCGGCGCTCGTTGAGGTTGTTGATAATCCACTGTTGCTTCTCTTGTATTGCGTCATCAATATTCGCAACGGTGACCCAGCGCGGTGCGGTTACGCGCAAACCTTCTTCAGTAATTTGAAAGCCGATAGTGCGTCGCTTGGAGCGTAATAAGACATACTCAAGTGATGCATCAGGCAGTTGAATTTTTCTATTGCTGTTGGGGTGGGTGAAGCTCGTTGGTAGCTTAGGTAATGCGGTTAACGGCGTACCTTGATGAAAATCTGGCGCCGTCTGAGGTAGTAGCTCCGTGTCTGATTTTTCGGGAAATAAAAGTTCACTAAAAAAATCCAACTGCAGAGCTCGTTGTAATACTTTAGCAATTGACGGTACGCGTGGCTTCATTTATTAGTGATTTCTTTATCATTTCTGATCGTACTTATCGTGCATTAACGATCATTTTTTTGATTTTCGTGCGCGTACACTTGAGGCGAAATGACTCGCATTTCTGCTTCTATCCATTCCTCAACTTGCAACATTAATTCTGCTGCTGTCAATCCTACAGGAGAAATGGGTTTCCCGACAGAGACTGTGATTATGCCCGGTTTCTTAATGAAAGAATTTTTTGGCCAGCATTCGCCAGAATTGAGCGCGATCGGAATTACTGGCGTATCGGTTTCCACAGCCAGACGTGCTCCACCACCTTTGTAGTGGCCTTTTTTGCCAACCGGAATCCTTGTTCCTTCCGGAAACATGATGACCCATTGACCATCGGCTAAACGATTTCTGCCTTGCACGACGACCTGTGCGAAAGCATCTTTACCTTTGCTGCGATCAATCGGAATCATGCGCATCAGCGCAATCGCCCAGCCAAAAAAAGGAATGTAAGTGATCGATTTTTTAAAAACGAAAACTAGGGGGCGCGGTGTCGCCTGCAATAAAAAAATAGTTTCCCAAGCTGACTGGTGTTTGGACAATACAATCACAGGACCATCAGGAAAATTCTCAAAGCCCTTGGTTTGATAACGTATGCCGCAAATCACTTTGGCAGCCCACACCATAAATACATTCCACAGTGCGGTGGCGTTATAACGCTTGTTGTAAGGAAGTGGCGCAAATAAAAAACAAATAGGCGCCCAGATAATCGTCACGACAACCATGACGAATAAAAAAATAAGGGAGCGAATAAAACGCGTTAACTTGACCATCGTGTAACCTGATTTTTCTATCTAAAAAGACTGAGTAAATATAACTATTTATATGATATGAGTTGCGACGTTTTGCTCATGTTGCGAGGCGAGAATGACATCGACCATCGCAGCGAGATCGGCATGAATATGCGAGCCTGGCGGTAGCCCGCCCTTATCCTTGGTTTGCTGTCCTTTGCCGGTTAATACTAAATGCGGCACGCAGCCCAGCAAAAAGCCAGCTTGTAAATCGCGCAGCGAGTCGCCTACGCAATGCACACCCTTTAGATTGACATCATAACGACGCGCGATTTCTTGCAGCATGCCCGGCTTGGGTTTGCGGCAATCACAACTGTCATCTGCAATGTGCGGGCAATAAAATACTGCGTCTATCTTGCCACCAACCAGTTGCGCGCTAGTGTGCATTTTTTGATGAATCGCATTCAATGCCGACATGTCGAATAACTTGCGCGCCACACCAGATTGATTGGTCGCCACCACCACCGTGTAACCAGCTTGATTAAGTCTGGCAATAGCGTGCATGGAACCCGGCAACGCGTGCCATTCATCGGGCGACTTAATAAAGGCGTTTGAATCTTCGTTAATGACGCCATCACGATCAAGAATAATCAGTTTCATTCGCTCCCTTTGCCTTATGCAGCGAGTTTAGAAATATCGGCAACCTGATTGAGCATGCCGTGCAATTCTGCGAGTAAAGCGAGGCGATTATTCCGTAGTGCCAGATCTTCCGCATTCACCATGACATCGTTGAAGAAGGTATCAACTTCGCCGCGTAATGCGGCCAAGGTTTTCAGTGCACCGGTAAAATCGCCTTCGGCAAATGCAGTATCCACCTGTGGTTTGAAGTCGGTCATGGCTTTATACAGAGCTTGCTCTGCGGCTTCTTGCAACAACGCAGTATTGATCGCGCTTGGCGTGCCTTCAGCTTTTTTCAGAATATTCGTGATGCGCTTGTTCGCTGCAGCCAAGGATTCAGATTCTGCGAGCGCGGCGAAGGTCTGTACCGCTTGCAGGCGTTCGATGATGTTATTTAAGTTGTCAGGATTTTGTGCAACCACTGCTTCAACTTCATTTTGCGTAAAGCCTTTGTCGCGTAACTGGCCGCGCAGACGGTCATACATAAAATTCAAAACTTCAGCACTTGGATTCTTGAAATTGGTGTTGCCATCAAACATACCGACCGCGTCGGCAAGTAGTTTCTGTAGTGACAGTGGGAGATTTTTTTCAACCAACATACGCAACACGCCCAAAGCGTGACGACGCAAGGCAAACGGATCACGGTCGCCAGTAGGTTGTAGGCCGATGCCCCAAATACCCACCAGCGTTTCTAATTTATCGGCTAACGCTACAGCAGTGCCAGTCGCTGTTTTTGGTAACTCGTCACCAGCAAAACGCGGTTGATAATGTTCAGAGGCGCAGGCCGCAACTTCAGCATGCTCACCATCATGTTGCGCATAATAGGTACCCATGATGCCTTGCAGCTCTGGGAATTCACCGACCATATCAGTCAGTAAATCAGCCTTAGCTAGCATCGCGCCACGTTCTGCCAAAGTTACGTCATAAGATAGAGTTTGAGCGATCTTGCCTGCCAGTGTTTTTACACGCAGCATACGCTCAGCCTGATTGCCCAGTTTGTTGTGATAAACCACATTGGCGAGCATCGGCAGGCGATCAGCCAGCGATTTTTTCTTATCTTGTTCGAAGAAAAATTTAGCATCTGACAAGCGCGGGCGCACTACGCGCTCGTTACCTTGGATG
>JANYFV010000103.1 GCA_025359635.1 Undibacterium sp.
GCATCAGAGGTCGTGCCTTGCACCATTAATGTGGAAATTTTCATTGATTCTTTTTCTTAATAATATGTCGGTTCAAAGCCTAAAAACTGAATAGCATCAGCAAATCTTGCAGGACGCTGATTCTACGTCAGAACCGGCTAGCCATGCACTAGCTATGTTTTTATTGATGAGGCCATTTCAGACAGAGGTTTTTTTAATAGGACTTACGCAAAATCGCCCCAGCGTCGTTGCACTCGCCTCGCCGTACTAAAGTACTGGCATCAAAGGTGCGCCTAGCTGGAACAATTTTGCGTAAGTCCTATTTAATTTTGTTATTTACGTTTACTTACATTTCAATATTATTATTACAATTTTCAATGATAAAATTGCAATCCAAAAGAAGATTTTGCCTTTGGCGCTATCCAGGATTTAGAAATATAAATGAAGATAAAATGAGGAAATTATGTTTTCAATAATCATCAAATATTGTGCCGTAATCAGTCTAATGCTTGCGGCTTTAACGGCACTAGCGCGGACCTCTGCCGGACCAAGCAATCCCGCCAACTATCCGCCAGCTGGGCTGTATCAATCTGACATGGATGGCACCATCACTACGCTCAATAGCCCCACACCGATAAGCTCACACCTTCGTACCGATGGCAAGACTGGTGATACCGTTTCCTATCAAACTGGCGATGGTATACGCACACCAGATCGGCTAATCAAAGGCAAGGGGCCGGTAACTTTATGTCAAGCTGAGATTAAAGCAGGGACAAGCCTGGCTGCAACGCGGGCATTAGCGGCACTTGCCACTTGCCCGGATCAAACCACGAATTACAACGAAGACGGATACGTTCACAAGGCGAATTGCGCTACCAGTGAATTGACATTGACCGTGCAAAAAATCGATACAGACACCTGGGAGTTCACGACAGAAACCACGACGTTTCAATCCGTGGCCGGGCCCGATATCAGCGGCGTACGCTTTATGCTGGAACAAATGGTCAAAAACGGCGCAACTGCGAAAGAACGCGCCGATGCTAGCAAGCAACTGGCAGAACTGCCCGAGATGCAACGTAAAATATCCGAGGGGCAGGCAAGCATGATTGCCAATCTTAAAGAAGAGGCGCGCAAGGCCAAAAACCCGGAAGAGGCCGCCATGCTCACAAATGCACTGACAAAGCTGACCGGGCGTACGCCTTTGCAACATGCAATCGGTAAAGAACGGCGTACCCGAATTAGTAATTTCTGTGATTTTTCCGTCAAAAAATAGTAACTCGCTTCCCGACTGGCAATACAGCTACCTCATCATATTTTCGTCATTCCAACGTCGGCGGGAATGACGTTAATGACCGCAAATCAACTCAAAATAACCGCCGCTTGCAACAAGCAAATTGAGCGTGCTACCCTGAGCCTGCATATCTTTCTGCCCCACGCTAATTGCTGTGTTTTGATTCAACAATTTATCGCGTGGGATTAACTCTGATCGATATTATCAAATGTGTTTTTCAATTCATTAGGAGAATTTTCCATGGCAAGATTATTACTTACTTTCATTCTATTGGGTTTAACAAACCTGTCATTTGCTGCACAATCTGAACTAGCTCTCTCAGTGAGTAAAGATTACGACTCACACCTCAAACCTTTATTTGAATATTTCCACCAGAACCCTGAACTCTCGTTCATGGAATTTAATACCTCAGCCCGCTTGGCGAAAGAATTACGCGCAGCCGGTTTTGAAGTCACCGAAGGCGTAGGCAAGACCGGAGTAGTCGCCATCTTGAAAAACGGCCCGGGGCCGCTGGTGATGATGCGCGCGGATATGGATGGCTTGCCGCTCGAAGAAAAATCAGGCTTATCCTATGCGTCCAAAGTCACGCAAAAAAATCCGGATGGCACCATGTCGAATGTCATGCACGCTTGTGGTCATGACGTGCATATCACGAGTTTAGTAGGCACTGCGGTACAAATGGCGGCAAGGCGCAATGCCTGGTCTGGCACCTTAATGCTGGTCGGCCAACCTGCCGAAGAAAGAGTCGGTGGTGCCCGTAGCATGATGCAAGATCAGATCTGGAAACGCTTTGGCCAACCCAAATATGCGTTGGCATTTCATGTAGGTTCAGGAATTGAAGCTGGAAAAATACAGGCAGTGGAAGGATCACCCTATTCAGGCGTAGATACTGTCGAAATCCTTATTCATGGAATAG
>JANYFV010000224.1 GCA_025359635.1 Undibacterium sp.
GCACTGGCACGGCCGGCAGCGGCGGGTCAATTTGCCTTCGTTAGTCTGGCATTTGTCTGCCTGGTGTATTCGTTCATTAATAATGACTTCTCGGTCTTGTATGTCGCGTCAAATTCGAACTCGATGTTGCCCGTGTATTACCGTATTGCGGGTACTTGGGGTGGGCACGAAGGCTCTTTGTTGTTATGGAGTCAGATGCTCGTCATGTGGACATTTGCGGTCGCACTGTTTAGCCGCCAGTTGCCAGAAGAAACAGTGGCGCGCGTGTTGGGAGTGATGGGTTTGATCAGCGTTGGCTTCCTGTGCTTCATGTTGTTCACCTCCAATCCTTTTGATCGCTTATTACCTGCTGCGCCTGATGGACGTGACTTGAATCCGCTGCTGCAAGATTTTGGCATGATCATTCATCCGCCTATGCTGTATATGGGGTATGTCGGATTTTCAGTGGCTTTTTCATTTGCCATTGCCGCACTAATGGGCGGGCAGCTCGATGCGGCGTGGGCACGCTGGTCGCGCCCTTGGACTTTAGTCGCATGGATGTTTCTGACACTCGGTATCTTTATGGGCAGCTTCTGGGCCTACTATGAACTCGGCTGGGGCGGCTGGTGGTTTTGGGATGCGGTTGAAAACGCTTCGTTCATGCCTTGGCTGGTCGGCACCGCGCTTATACACTCGTTGGCGGTCACAGAAAAACGCGGCAGCTTCAAAAACTGGACCGTTCTATTGGCGATCATCGCCTTCTCGCTTTCTTTGCTTGGCACCTTTCTGGTACGTTCCGGCGTATTGACATCGGTGCACGCATTTGCCACCGACCCGCGACGCGGCTTGTTCATTTTGATTTTTCTTGCTGTGGTGATTGGCGGCTCGTTGTTGCTCTACGCATGGCGTGCGCCCAAGGTCGGTCTGGGTGGCCGTTTTAAACTGTTCTCGCGTGAGTCCATGCTGCTGGTGAATAACGTTTTGTTGTTAGCTGCCGCTGGTACTGTATTGCTCGGTACCTTGTATCCGCTATTTTTAGATGCGCTCGATCTCGGTAAAATTTCTGTTGGCCCACCGTACTTTGAAGCCGTCTTCGTACCCTTGATGATTCCAGTTCTTTTGCTGATGGCAATAGGGCCGTTTGTGCGTTGGAAAGAATCAGGATTTAAAGATGTCTTGCTGCGCCTGCGCTGGATTGCACTGACCGCCTTGGTCTTTGCCATTGGCGCGGCCTTATTGTTTGCACCATCGCCGATGGTGGTGCTCGGCATTACTCTCGCTATCTGGATTTTAATCGCCACCGCTTCGCATCTGATCGAACGTTTGCGTCACGCACCAGCAGGTACCTCAATCTGGAAGCGGATCACAAGCCAGCCACGTAGTTATTGGGGCATGTTAGTTGCCCATGCGGGTATCGGTATATTCGTTGTTGGCGTTACTCTGGTTAAAGGCATGGAAACCGCGAATGACGTCAGCATGCGGGTTGGTGATATCACCAGTGCCGGCGACTATACCTTCCGGTTTATTGGCTTGAAAGAAATCAAGGGTCCGAATTACGTAGCGGCGCAGGGTACTTTTGAAGTTAATCGCGGCATTACAAAAATCGCCATGATGACGCCAGAAAAACGTTTTTATACCGTACAACAAATGCCAATGACAGAAGCGGCAATTGACCGTGGGTTTACCCGCGATTTATATGTTTCTTTGGGCGAAGAGACTAGTCCAAATGTGTGGGTAGTGCGGGTCCAGCACAAGCCATTCGTTAGCTGGATCTGGAGCGGTTGTCTGATTATCGCCCTAGGCGGATTTTTGGCCGCATCAGATCGTCGCTACCGCATGGGCTTGCGTAAAAAGTCTGCGCCAGCGCCCCACGTTGCGATACATACCAATTCGATTAATGCGACTAGCTAGTTGGAGCCTTAAAGCATGAAACGTTTTCTTTTTCCACTCGGTGTTTTTATCGCATTACTGCTATTTCTAGGCATAGGTTTACGTTTGAACCCGCGCGAAATACCATCCCCTTTTATCGGTAAAGCTGCGCCTGCGTTTAGCTTAACGCAATTGCATGAAGCCGATAAATCGATCGCGCCGCAAGACATGCTGGGCAAGGTCTGGCTCTTGAATGTCTGGGCCTCCTGGTGCGTATCATGCCGACAAGAACATCCGGTATTAATGGATTTTTCGACCCAGGGCGTGGTACCAATTATTGGCCTTAATTATAAAGATGACAGGGAAGAGGGCCTTAAGTGGCTGCGCCAGTTTGGCAATCCCTACCAGTTATCCGCATTCGATGCCAAAGGCAAAGTCGGCATTGATTACGGCGTCTACGGTGTGCCGGAAACTTTTGTCATCGATAAACGCGGTGTCATCCGTTACAAACATATTGGGCCGGTCACACCAGAAGTCATTGCAGAAAAACTGTTACCTTTGATTAAAGAGTTGAACCGTGCATAAATTCATCCTGACTTGTCTCCTGTTATTGATCGGCTTTGCGCAAGCCAACGTCGCTTTGCCAGTAGCGGAAAATCCTGAACTCGAAAAACGTGTTCAGGCGATTTCTGAAGAACTGCGTTGCCTGGTGTGTCAAAATCAAACGATCGCCGATTCGCATGCCGATCTGGCGATTGATCTCAAAAATCAGGTGCGTGAGATGCTGGCGCAAGGTAAGAGCAACAAAGAAGTGACCGATTATATGGTGCAGCGTTATGGCGATTTTGTGCTGTATCGCCCACCCGTTAAAAACACCACTTGGCTACTTTGGTTCGGGCCTTTTTTATTGCTGACCGGTGGCATAGGATTTCTCGCCTTGAAGCTAAAAAATCGTCAACCATCAGATGAATTGCCAGAAGCTGAAATGCAAAGAGCCGCAGAATTGCTGCGCTCAGATGCAGATACCAGTGCCGACATCAAGGAAATAAAATGACCGTATTTTTAATCATCGCCGCGTTATTAATGGCCGGCGCAATGATGTTTGTTCTGCCAAGCTTGCTCAGTAAAGGTAATGGTGACAATCAACATGTCTTGAGAGACGAAATAAATCTCTCCGTATTACGTGATCAGATGCGCGAACTCGATGCCGATCTGGCCGCCGGCACCATTAATGCGGTTGGACATGAAAGCGCGAAGCTAGAATTAGAAAGACGCGTGGCTGAAGACGTGCAACCAAAAGTCGCGATTGCTGAGTTGATACCAAGTAAGCCTTGGACTGCGATAGCGGTTGGCTTGGCGATTCCTGCAATGACCATCTCGTTGTATTTTTATCTCGGTAATCCTGATGCATTTAAATCTGCACAGGTAGCGGGAGCACAGGAACCAGCAGCTGCCGTTACAGCGGAGCAGATCGCAAGTATGGTGTCTGGGCTAGAGCAAAAACTCAAAGTAAAACCAGATGATCCAGATGGTTGGTATATGTTGGCACGGTCTTTTCATGCGCTGAAAAAATACCCGGAGTCTGCTGATGCATATGCAAAGTTAGTAAAACTGGTCCCAAATGACGCAGATCTTCTGGTAAATTACGCCGACGCATTGGCGATGGCGCAAAATCAAAGTCTGCTAGGTGAGCCTGAGAAAGTTATCGCAAAAGCCTTGGTGATTGATCCGAAAAATCTGAAAGCGCTTGCCCTTGCTGGCACTGCTGCGTTTGATAAGCGTGATTTTCAGACAGCGATAATGCAATGGAAAAAACTATTATCACTGGTGCCTGCGGAATCCGAAGCCGCTCAAGCGGCAACGAGTGGTATCAGCGAAGCGCAAAGATTGGCTGCTGCTGGTGCTGCGAATGGCTCCTTACCTTCATCGATGCCAACCCAAATTGCCCCCATTGAGGCAGCTTCAATTCCAGCAATCGCCAAAGTTGAAACGGCAGTGAAAGGTACGGTGGAGCTCGATGCAGCTTTGCGCGCCAAGGTCGCCGATACCGATACGGTTTTTATTTTTGCCCGTGCAGCAGAAGGCCCGAAATTCCCGTTGGCAGTCATCCGCAAACAAGTCAAAGATCTGCCGATGAGTTTTGTGCTAGATGACAGCATGAGCATGATGCCAAACGCCAAATTATCCAACTTCCCATTGGTGGTGATTGGAGCGCGTATCTCGAAATCAGGCAATGCGACACCAAGTGCCGGCGACTTCGAAGGGATGTTAGAAGCGGTCAAGCCGGGTGCGACGGGTTTGAATATCCGCATCAATACTGAACGTAAATAATGAACGTAAATAATCGAGTATTTCACCGCGTATTCTCACTATTTTAAGAGTCACCTTATGTCATCGACTGCAAGACCGTTCAAAATTCTAGGCATACAACAGATCGCCATCGGCGG
>JANYFV010000242.1 GCA_025359635.1 Undibacterium sp.
CCTTCCCCCTGCCAGGGGGAAGGAGCTAAAAGCCAAGTATAGAGACGATTGCCACCCCCGACCTGCAATCGTCAATAAACGTGAGACGTAAAAAAAAGAAAAATTGAAATGCTTAAACTTCCGAACCCATCGCACCACTAGCCAAACGAAACTTAAAAAAACCATTCATCGTTAAACGACCCACCGCAGGATCGCTACTAAGCAATTCTGGCCGCTCAATCTGCGCCGCATGAAAAACTGTTCCGCTGTAAAAAATGGCCCGGTTCCATGCGGGCGGTACTGTACACAGCAATTCAAAATACTCATTGGATGCATTCATGTAGGCTGGTGCCGTATTGATGAGGCCGGTGAGTTCATCATTTGACACGGTATTTGCCAATTGCATGAAGTGGCGAATTTCGTCCAGAGGTTTTTTGGGTTGGTAAAAACTGGTGCCACCCAATGCCGGATCTTTAAATAGATACAGTACCGATGCGCCCATCGATTCGCCGGGTGGAAAAACTTCGGCATCGCGGTGGCATAAGCGTTGTAAAGGATGTAGCTGCTCTGGCGCTAGTGTTGCCATGGATAAGCGGCACGAGACGCCCTTGTTTCTGCGGGCGCCTAGTGCGTTACGTGCATGTTGCATAAAAAATTGATCCAGCGAGATCGCAATCTCTCTTGATAAGGGCAACTCGGGGCCAGGATAAAAATTGTCCGGGTCATACACAAACTGGTCTCGCTGCCTCATTGCGAGGGCTAGCATTTTTTGCGGTTCCAGCAAAAAATCGTCAATCACAGTACACACTTGTTGACCAATAATCGGGATGCTGCGAATAGTTGGTCTGGGGTTAAACACTGAAATGAACTCCAAATGGGCAGGGTGATGATCAAGGGATTTGTCTTTGGAGTTTACCCGTACTTGCAATAAACTCCAAGAATGGCTGAGCTCACTGCTGATATACACGAACGTATTCAACTTCCATTTGCGCCGGGAAAATACTGTCATCCACCGGACCGCCAAGATCACCACCGATCGCCAGATTTAAAATCAAAAATTGTGGATTAAGAAATGGCCATTTACGATAATCGCCGTCTTTCGGATTGACGAACTGAAAGTAATATTTATCGTCGACACCGATGTTGAGCTGGTTTTCATCCCAGCGCAGTTGGTAGTTGTGGAAAGCATCGCAGGCGTCGTTTACTGTGGTTTGTTTGGTATTGCCTGTCCCTACGTTCCAGTTGTACGCGGCCGAGTAAGCGCTGCCTAAGATTTGGCCTTTATTTTTACCTACATGTTCCATGATATCGATCTCGCCATCGTCAGGCCAGACGCCTTTGGTGCCTAGCATCCAGATGGCTGGCCAGGTGCCCAAGCCGCAAGAAAATTTTGCGCGAATTTCAAAAAATCCGTAAGTCCAACTCGCTTTGCCACGAGTCAGCATGCGTGATGATGTATAGGATTGTCCACCGTAATCGGCAGCGCCTGTGAGTGCTTCTTTTAGCGCAGTGATAATTAATTTGCCATTGGCGACGCGCGCATTTTCAAGTCTGTCACGCGAATAATATTGTTTCTCATTATTAAACCAGCCTGCTTTATTTCGCTCGGTATCGTAATCCCATTTGCTTGCATCTGGCAGACCATCTTTATCAAATTCATCAGCCCATACTTGTTTCCATCCAGCCGGTATGCCACCACTCGGAACAGCAGGCGTGACTGGCGGAGGTGTGACAACAACTGGCGGCGTAACCACCACCGGTGGTGTCGGTGTTGTTGCAGCAGTGCTGCCACCACCACAGGCACTGATACTGAACATGCTGGCAATGATGAGTAAGGTCGTTTTCATTTTATGGTGTCTCATTGTTAGTGTGAAAATTATTGCACTGCCTAGTTAAATATTTAAATGCTGCAAATTTTGCGCAGCAATTTCATAAAAGAAGACGTTAATGGAATCGTTTCCAATATTTTTTTAAGTATCTCACTAATGGGATTTGAAAGTCAACGTCAGATTGCGGTTTATTTCAGTTTCGAAGAAGGTAAGTGATGGATTTTTTTAGGGTTTTACGTTTACACTTGTATACGTGATGAGGCTGTAGGGGCGAAACGGAAGAGCCACCTGTGTTGCATTCGGGATAGTCGTGTGGTAACGTTTCCATTTTTATGGTTTTTAGTATAGAATAGACTTCCACGTCTCTATTTTTTCGTCTTGGATTTTCTGTATTTGACAAATGAGAGTGATAGCTAGCTGAGGCGTGCTGATAATAAATAATGTCGCGGACAAAGATTTCGCGTTTTTGGAGACAGAATGATTAAAGTGACACGGCTTAAATTGACCAGGCTTGCTCTCGTGCTAGCGCTGATTTCAAGTGCAACTGCACCAACGTTTGCCGCAGATGCCAAAGCCGGAACAGAAGTCATGCACTGGTGGACATCAAGCAGCGAATCTGCCGCCGTACGCAAAATTGCCGATGCTTACCGCGCCGCCGGCGGAGTCTGGGTCGATACTGGTATTGCGGGTGCCGATCAGGCGCGCGCTATCGCGATTAATCGCATTGTTGGCGGCAACCCGCCAGCGGCGGCGCAATTTAACACCACCAAACAATTCCTTGATCTGGTCGAGCAGGGGATGCTCAATAATGTCGATGATGTGGCCTTGCGTGAAGGCTGGGAAAAGGTCTTGCCTGAGACCGTCTTGAATGTCATTAAGGTTAAGGGTCACTACTACGCAGTGCCCGTGAATATTCATATGCAAACCTGGATCTGGTATTCAAAGGCGGCTTTTAAAAAGGCCGGCATTACAAAAGAGCCAGCATCGGTAGATGAGATGTTTGCAGCGCTCGATAAACTCAAGGCCGCTGGCATTATCCCGCTTGCTCATGGCGGG
>JANYFV010000245.1 GCA_025359635.1 Undibacterium sp.
TTTCCGTCTTGATCCGAACCGGTCCAGCGTAGCCTGAGTACTGCCGGGGTAGAAAAGCCAAACTGGTTTTCGGCAAACACCATAATCTCAGCGTCTTGTGCCATAACAAGCTAGAGTGCCTACCGCAAATCGACAAAAAGCAACACAAAATAACTGATTGGGCATACAGTATTCATCCATCAATGCGCTATGGATGTTGCTGCCATGTCAGCCACCGGTCATTCCGATGTTCCACAAGCCGCTGTTTGCCGCCCACATGCCCGGCACGCAACATTGCGTCCGGTACAAGGGCAAGCCGCCCCCAAGCTAGCCCCCGCGCTGTATCAAGCCCGTCATCCCGAGCAAAGTCTGTTTTATCGCACCATCGATGGTCACTTCGAAACCTGGCTCGCGCTTGCTTCTAGCGGACAATTTGACGGGCAAGGTGATCTGCACACGCCAGCGCCTTATGTCGAGACTGCGTTTCGCAAATACCTCGAATGCGGCATCTTTGCATACGGCTTCGCCCGCGCCCGCTGTGATGCTTGCGGCCATGATTTTCTGGTCGCGTTTTCCTGCAAAGGGCGCGGCGTGTGCCCCTCATGCAATACAAGGCGCATGGTCGAGACGGCGGCACATCTGTCTGATCACATTTTCCCCAAGTTGCCCGTGCGGCAATGGGTGCTCTCGCTACCGAAGCGCTTACGCTATTTTCTGCAGCATGATCCCAAAGCACTCAATACCGCACTGCGAATTTTTCTGCGGGTGATCCTGGCCAGCCTGCAGGCACATTGCCCCAGTGCGGTGGCGCTCGATCGCAAGCGACTGCAATTGGCGGCCTGCGCTTTCATTCATCGTTTTGGCTCGAGCCTCAATACCCACGTGCATTTTCATATCTGCGTTGTCGATGGTGTGTTTGAGGCGCTCGATGGTGACGATGGTGATAAGAGCGGTGAAGTGAAATTTCATGCACTGGCGCATCTGAGTAACGAGGCCATCATGCAAGTGCAAAATGAAGCTAAACTGCGCATCGTGCGTGCCTTCGTCAAGCGTAGCTTACTTGATAGCATTGATGCCGAAGTGATGCTATTAGCGCGCCATGGTGGCGGCTTTTCGGTCGATGCCAGTGTGTGCATTGCAGCCGATGACAGAGCGGGGCTAGAGCGATTACTACGCTATTGCGCTCGTCCACCATTTGCCATGGAAAGGCTGCACCGCAAAGGGAAAGATCATCTGCTCTACCATTGCCCCAAACCGCAATCGGGTGGGGCGGCCATCCGTGGCAAGCAAGGCGATTTAATCATGACGCCATGCGAATTCATCGCCAAGATCGCCGCGTTAGTGCCACCACCACGTACGCACCGCCATCGTTACTTTGGCGTATTGGCACCCAATTCTCCGCTCAGGGCAGCAGTCACCGCCATGGCCCCCATGCCAGAGATCCCGCCCGTTGCGCCGCCAATAACGTCAGGCGAAGAAGCCAACACCAAACGTTCGCCAGCGCGTTACCTATGGGCGAAATTGATCGCGCGGATCTATGAAGTATTCCCGTTGTTATGCCTGCACTGTGGCGGCCAAATGCGGCTCATTTCCTTCATCAACGACGGTGCAGAAATCCACAAAATCCTCGATCACATTGGCGTAGAGTCTAGCCCGCCAAAGATCAGCCAGGCACGCGGCCCACCTTTGTGGGATGCTTGTGACGAGTCTGCCCCAGAGGACTACTTTGATGAGGGAGCAAACGACGAACTCGGGCAACAGGGACCCGATGACGATGTCGATCAGAGTGTGAATTGGTAAGGCTAATTTCTAGTTTTTAAATATTATAGGTGCGCGCAGTTTGGCGCATCAGGGCTGGTTTTGTGTCTTCGCTTCATTGGTTGATGTTTTGAGGCGATTTTTGCTGTGATTTTGATGTGGTGCTTGGAAAAGTGTTGTTTGAATAGACCTGATTGGGTGGAAACTTGCACTTGTAATCACGGGGTTAAGGTGCACTTGTAATCACGGGGTTAAGGTAGAATACTTCGCGTAGATGGCTTGAATTTCCTATTCTCTATTCTCCTGTTGCCCGCGTAGAAACGATTAAAGCGAAGCGTAATCGTACGAATGTATTCAAATCCAATCGCAATTCAATTGGCCTTACTCCACTTTTCATCGTGATGTGAAGAAAGGAATTTATCCTTTGGATTGGTGCGGTGATTTGAAAGACAATATTGTTGGTGAGGATTGACATGCGTACTACACCGACTAAGCGCAGTGATCTAAACTTACGGCGAACATAGTTGAAAATATTACATATTGAGATTTACCCCGTTTTTTTCGAATGTGAATTCACCCTATATCAACCACTAATCAAGAAAAGAGAATCCATGCGTAAAAATCTACTCGCATTGCTCACCGTTCCCGCATTGCTTATCGCTTGTTCATCTGCCCCCACCGTTCCCTACACAGAACGCTTTGATGACAGCGAAATCGAAATCAACGACGAAAAAGTTGATGATATGTTTCGAACGCTATGCTCTGGGAAATACGAAGTGACGAGTGGATCTGCCGAAGATGTGGAAAAAGCATGTGCACGTTGGCGCGCGTCGCAAAAAGAACAGGATGGAAAACACGAGAACAAGGGTTCGACCACTAACCTGAAATAAGGTAGCCAAGTAGGAGATGCATGTGCTTTTGTGCACACACGGATTGTTCATGATTAAAGGTTTCCGTAGGCACTAAAACGTGCCTACGCTACTTAGCCAGAAATGGATGAATATAACGCTTAAAACCAATAAAACAGGATACTCCCCCTATTTTCCACCCAAACATGCCAGTTCCCGCACATAAAATAAGGGACATAAAAATATACTAGGGTGGAGTATCTGTCTTTTAATACAACCGCTAAGACGGCAAGAAGTCCAAAGGATAGGTAATCGTAATCTGATCAACATCCTTAGCACCGAAATCAAACTGGCGAATCCGCGCTAATAGCTTGGCTTCCAGATCAGGCGATTTCAGCTCGCTTGAGACGATGCGTGCTTCCACCACGTTGCCTGCTGGGGCGATCTTCAGCTCCAACACGACCTTACCTTGTAAGCCAGGATCTTCGCGCAAGACGCGGTTGTAGATTGCGTAGATTGCACCTTTGTTGCGTTCGAAAACGAGGCGGATTTCTTCGATGGATCGTGAGGCTTTGCCGCTGTTGCCGCGATGGAGTGTACCGCCACCGCCAGCATTGGTGCCGCTGCCGATGCCATCGCCTTTGCCGCGCGCACCGCCGCCCCCTGCTCCGCCTCCGCCACCACCGCCGATTGCGCCTTCTACTAGCGTGGTTGAACGCCCTGCTAAGCCGCCACCACCAGTGTACTTACTATAGCCAGCGGTATTGATACCACCGCTGCCGCCGGTAGCGTTGGAGGTGATCAAGGCACGTGTGGGGATGCCTGGCTCGGTACCTGCACCGACACCCACGCCCACACCTGTGCCGACACCAGCACCGGGCTTCACGGGGGCCAATTGAACGGCAACGGGTGCGCCATGCAGCTCCGCCAAATCTTTACTCATCGCCAGCAAGCCGACCCCTGCTGCTTTACGACGGGCGGCGTCGATCTCGCCTGGTGGTTTGTTTGGCAGTGGTACCCGTGCTTCTGGTACGAGCGCTTCTTTATTCTTAGCCAGTTTGCGCGGTGGTTCTGGGTTGTGCTTGTCGTTGGCAGTTTGCTCAGTAGCTTGCTCTTGCTTGGCTTCCACCTTGGTTTCTGGCTTTGGTGGAAGTGGCGTTTTGGCGTTTTCTAACATCATCGTCGCCAAGCGCGCTGGGATTTCCTGCGCCTTGTTGCGGTCAGGTGTGACCACGGGCACCAACAGCGCTATCAATATAAAAATCGCACAGACCACCAACACCGCACGCAATACCCGTTGGAAGCGTTGATCATCTTCATGCGAACCGGCCCACGGCAAGACCTGATTGCGGAAGGAGACTTGTAATGCGGCGCTCATGATTCAAACCTCTGACGAACAGCGAAAGAGACATCGCTGAAATTAGCACGCGCGCTGGTGACCATGATTTTTCTTAACAAGCGATACGGAATATCTTTGTCGCCCATGATGGTGATGCGTTTGCTTAAGGCTTCATTCTCTTTGCGGATCACTTGCTTGGTTGATTGCAGCAGTTCTAGCTCAGCTTG
>JANYFV010000249.1 GCA_025359635.1 Undibacterium sp.
TTGAATTTGCCGCGTTCATAGTTGAGTGAATCCTCTATATTTAACAATTCCTTCAAACTACCTGTTGCGTTTTCAATTATAATCCGTCCTCCCCGCTGATCGTCTAGTGGTTCGGCATCAAAATAATGCCGTTTTTTTTGCTCACGCAGGCGGCTAAAGCGTGATCGTACATTTAAAAATTCATTTATATAATCAACTATCATCCGCCCTGTGCAGATGAGTAGGACTTCATGAACACTATCGCCCATTTTTTCAAAATTTTTCGTTTCACTGATTTTTCTTTTGCAATCAACTTCAGATCGACTCAATGGAGCAAAACGGCGTTGTTGAGATCAAGCTTTTTACTGTCGCTTGGTCTATTTTTGGTTGGATCAGCGTCAGCACAGGTGGTTGCGACGTCGGTCACCTCGGTTACGGATCTCGGTCGAAATCAAATTGTTGGCGTGAGCATTGACTGGTCACGTACAGTGACTGCCGCTGGTGACAAAATCACGATGCCTATTCCGGTCCAATTGACTGTCAATCCGCCAGCGCCTCCAGCTGGTTGTGTGTATGTTGCGCCGAACATGATCTGTGACGTACCAGATGGTGTGATCGGCGATAGCGGGACAATTAACTTCACCGTAAAAGGCTTGGCGCTTGGCGGTTTCAATCTCACCGCAACCGGTACTTCCCCGCCAGCGGCCACTTTTTCGGGCACAGTACGCAGTACGGGTGACATCACGGTTGGCAAAGTGAAGACATCGCCAGCAGGAAATCCAATTACTGGCGGCACCATAATTTTCACCTTGACGCCCAAAATTCTGGTGGGTGATGATGTACCGGCCGGCGCATCAATTATTGTGACTGATAATCTGCCAGGCACGTCGACAGATTTTTCTTTGAACGCGGTCAGCTTTACCGGCTTGACACCAAGCTGTAATACGACCATCAATGCGAATTCAACGCGAACCCTGACATGCACTTATAACGGCGCTTTTACCACCGCACAGTTGAATGCCAGTTCGATCGTATTGACGGGCATTCCAGGCAATAACGGATCATTTACAAATACCGCCTCCGTTGCAACAGGCAACAGCAATTATTTTGATGCCGATCCGTCGAACAATATTGCCAGTGTCAATTATGTTGTTGATCCAGGAACTGATATTCAGGCGCTTGGAAGTTTTCCAGCTGCGGCACAAATTGTTAACGCGGCACAGACCTTAGTACTGACACATAAAAATAATGGTCCCTTAGCTAATCCGGCAAATGGTCTGGTTGAAACAATTGTGCCCGTGACTTTTACCATTGGCTTATTGCCTGCCGGTTGCACGCAGACACCTGCGCAATCAATAACAGTTGGTGCGACAACTTTCAATGGAACTCTGGTTAGTTGTACGGTCGGCGCGATAGCAATCGGAGCACAACAAAGTTTTAGTATTCCGCTGACGATGCCTGCTGCGCCTGAAGCATCGAGTTTCCCGGTAGTCGTCACACCGCCAGCGGGTCGTGGTGATGCGAATCTAGCGAACAACAGTATTTTATTGCCGTATCAAATTGTGAATCCATTTGCGGATTTGCGTGCTTCAAAGAGTAAATCACCGGGTGGTCCGCAACCATCTGGTACTGTGATCACTAGCACGATGACAGTGCGCAATGACCCGGCGAGCCCTAGTGCTGCGGCTTACGATGCGACTCACCCATTACGCATTGTTGACTATGCACGTCCGGAAGAAGTGAATGGTGGCGTTGTTGCTGGCGTTACCGCTGGCTGGGTCTGCACCGTCGCGACCGGTATTGTGCCGCCGGGGTTTGTCGGCGATGTGAATAAAACGACGCGTATCACGTGCGAAAAAGTCGGCCCTGGAAGTTTGGCGGTTGGTGCAACTGATACCGTCAGTTTTACTTCAACCATCGCAATCGTTGCTTCGCCAATAGAACTGACGAATCGTGCGTGTACCGGCTCCCAGGCTTTGGCTGCTTTGGGTCTGGGTGATGCGGCTGGGCCGCAGCCACCCGACGGTGGTCGTACCGCCAATGATTGCGCCGATGCCGGAACGGGATTGATCGCTACGCCAGTGGTTGCAGGTAAGGCGCAAGTGAGTATTAAAAAAGAATCGTCCGTCGATAATGCCACGTATTTTGATTTGGTCGCCAATGCACCGACGCTCGCAGGTAACGCCACGACTTTATTTTGGCGCATGACAGTGACGACGCCAAGCCTTGCGGTTAACGCCCAGCAAGAAACAATTCCCACGTTGAGAATAACGGACAATATTCCTGGTGTCGTTAATATTGTCACTTCGGGATCGCCTGCGCCAAGCTACCAGACGCCAGCGATCACTGTGACGACAACACCAAATACCTTTGGTGTTTGTCCAAACATTGCTGCAGGAAGTGGGGCACTGACGTGTGATTTTACGAATGTTCCGGCTGACACGACCATTGTGATTGATATCCCGGTATCACGATCCTTGAGTGGTGGTTTGCTAACGAACGTTGCAACACTCACGTCACCCAATGCAATTTTGACCGCATCAGCAGGTGGGCAATTAAACGACAATGCTGCGGTTGATGTTATTCCCTTGATCGACGTCGCATTGACGACAAAAATAGTCACGCCTGCCACGCCCCTAGTCGGACAGATTATTAGCTTTACTGTTACTGCGCAAAACCTAGGTCTGGCAACTATCACTGGTGCAGGCCAGTTCACAATAACGGACACCTTGAATACAGGTGTGCCGACCTTACTCATCCCCGCGTATGACGTGATCAGTGTGACACCATCGAATCCGGCGAAGATGAGCTGTGCCGCTAGTAATATCGTGACCGGCGCGATTAGCTGTACCAACACCGCGTCAATCAATCGATACGAAACGCAAACGATCAGTATTCAAGCGCGCATAAAAAAACCGGCGGGTATTGGTGGTGCGGCGAATAGTGTGTTGTATTCAAATGTTGTGAACACGGCTGTAGTGACATTGGACCCAAGTTATTGCGAATTCAAAACAGAGATTGTGAGTAATGGTTCTGTTTCGGCAAATTGTAACGACGCTGCTTCGACATCGAATAACAGCAAATCAGTCACCTTTGATATCAAAGTACCAGCGATCGATTTACAGCAAGGTAAAGTAGCAGTCTACCCGGGAGTACAAACGCAATTTTTGATTGGCGATCAATTGCGCTATCGGTTTAGTGTGCGCAATGCGGGGCCATCGCGTGCCGAAGATGTGATCATGACCGATATCTTGACGGTGCCTGCAGGCTTTCATATTTCGATGGCCGCAGCGATGCCAGATCGGATCAATCTGACGCCAGCGAGCTCTGGTTTTTCTTTGATTAATAAAGCAGTTGTCTGTACTCAGGCGGCGGCAGATGCTGACGTGATTTGTAAATTGGATGCGGTGGTCGCAAATAGTTTTCTCGATGCCGGCCAGGAAGTGAATTTTGAAATAGCGATGGATATGGTTGGCACTGCCACTGGCCCGGTCACTTTTGGTAATAAGGTGTTTGTCTGCGCCGACGAAACCAACGTATATGAAAGCTCGGGTAAATGTTCTTCTGATCCGGCGATTGCGGGAAACAATCTGGCGGCTGTTAACAATGTGGTCTTCCCGAAAACGGATTTGGAAGTGGTGAGTAAGACGACTGTGACAGCATCGCCGGTAGATATTGGGCAGCCGGTTCAATACGACATCGTGTTGCGTAATAATGGAACGGCAACGACTCCAAAATTACGCTTGGTCGATACATTGCCAACCGGATTTGAATGGATCAATACTGGCGCACAATTGCCAGTTGCATCGGTCAACGGTGGAAGTGCCGCAACCTTAAGTGGGGCGCTAACGGTTGTGAATGCGGTTCCGGCAAACGGGACTGATAATGTGTGTTTTATTTCAAACGGTATTCTCAATGTCGTAACGCTGGTACAGCAGCAAAATATTACCTGTGATATCGGCGGCGTTTTTCCTCCAGGCGCAGCCAACACAATTACTTTGAGATTATTTGCGCGTGCAATACCTGGTTTGTATGACGGTTCTGCGCCAAATGCGCAGTATCTCAGTAACCGCACAAATAGCGCGAGTATTTTCCCGGGTAAAGATGCCACGGGCGCTGATATTGCTGTCGATACCAATTCGAATAACAATACCAAAACCGCGACCGTACAAGTGCAAAATGCAAAGTTAGCGGGTAGAGTTTTTCTTGATCTGAATAATAACGGCGACCAAGACGGAGCAACACTGATTACTGACCAAGGTATTGGTGCAGTCACGATCACGTTAACAGGTACCGATAAGTACGGCAACGCAGTCTCGCGTAGCGTTACTAGCAGCAGTGTTGCTGCGGGGGCAGGTTCTTTACGCGGTGACTACCTGTTTGATAATCTCACACCTTCCAACGCAGCCGGCTACACCATCACTGAAACACAACCAGTAGCATACGCCAATGGAACACCGCAAGCGAATACCGCGCGGGTAAGCCGGAATGGCGTTAGTGCTGGTGTCACACCAAATGGTGGAAGTTATGCAGTGACGAACACAGCGGGAACCAGCGTCATCAGCGGTGTTGTCCTTGCTGGCGGAGCAAATGGTGTGCAGTTTGATTTCCCTGAAATACAGCGCCCTTATTTATCAGGATTTGTTTATCTCGATGTAAATAATGACGGTATTAAAGATGTCACTGATACTGGCATCAATAGCGTAACGATGACATTGATTGGTTGCTCCGCTGGCCCGAATGGTATTTTGGATACGCCAGGCCCGATAGGTGCTGGGCCGGCTGTTTGTCTCGGTGATGACGTTGCCATTAGCAGAACGGTTGTCACATCTACTGATGCCACTAACGGCGCTGGCTATTATCAATTCGCGCTCGATGAGCCTGGCCGTTACACAGTCATTCAACAAGCGGCGCAAGCATCGATTGGTGGTGTGGCGAGCTTACGTGGAAAAACGACCGCTGGTACCGTTGGTCTCGTGACTAGCCCTCCGGGCAGTAATGATGGCGGCACTCGCGGTACGGTCAATGCAACCGGCGCTAACATCGGCGGTGTTGCGGGCGTTTTGCAAGAGATCAATAATACTGTTGCGGCCAGCCAGTTGCGCGACGTTGTGATTAACAATAGCGCGGCAATTTCGATCAATAATAATTTCGGTAAAATTCTTCCGGCCAGTATTGCAGGAGTGGTCTATACCGAACGCGGCACCTTGAACTCGAATTACGCACCGTCAGGTGATTGGCCGTTTCCAGGAGTGACGTTAACCTTGACTGGAACCGAT
>JANYFV010000029.1 GCA_025359635.1 Undibacterium sp.
CCAGCGAACGCACCACGTCCATCTTATGCTCGACCAGTAAGATCGTTTTATTCCGCTCTGCTTTGACTTGCTGGATCAGGTCGAGTACCACCGGCACTTCATCCACACTCATGCCCGCGGTGGGTTCATCGAACATCATCACCTCAGGTTCCAGCGCCAGTAAAATCGCGACTTCGAGTTTGCGTTTATCACCGTGAGAAAGCACAGATACCTTGGATACGCGGCGCTCAAATAAGGCCACGCGCTGTAAATAATATTCCGCCCGCTCCAGCAATTCGGTATGTCCTGAGCAAAGCGCAAACATATTCATCCCAATACCGGCACGGCTTTGTACCGCCAGCCTGACGTTTTCTATCACCGATAAATTCGGAAAAAGATTGGTCAGCTGGAAGGCTCTGCCTATGCCAAGACGCGTGCGTTTGGCCGCGCTCTGGCTAGTGATGTCGGCGCCGAATAAAATTACCTTGCCCGATGTCGCCGGCAACTGGCCTGACATCAAGTTGAAGTAGGTGGTCTTGCCCGCGCCGTTGGGGCCGACGATGACGGTTAATGTGCCGGGATAAAAATCGGCCGTCACCTGATTCACCGCGACGTGACCGCCGAAACGTATCGTCAGGTCGCGGGTGGACAGCGAGGGTTTAAGTTGTGCGTGCATTGCTGCTTCGGTTAATGACAAAATATTTATCGCTTGTTTTTGACAGGCACTGGCATTTCGCTGGCAGGAATTTCGCGCACCAGTTCCAGCAGATCCCATTCATTCTTCTGATCTTTTTTGATGCGGAAGTGATACATCGCTTGCATAGCCTGATGGTCATCCTTGCGGAAATTCATCTTGCCTTTTGGCGTATCAAACTCCATGCCTTCCATCGCGCTGATCAGTTTTTCTGTGTCTGTCGATTTGGCTTTACTGATCGCCGTAACAACCGCACTGGCAGCAGCGAAACCACCGGCAGTAAAGAAATCAGGCGGTGCCTTATAGCGTTTGGTGTGCTCTGCCACCAGCCAGTCGTTCATCTTATTTTTTGGGAAGTCGTAGTAATAGTAAATTGCACCTTCAGTACCGACAAAAGTTTTCCAGGTTTTCATTACGGGAAGGATATTGCCTCCAGGTGCCAGGACAATGGCATATCGCTCAGGTTTCATATCGGCTAATTTACTCATCGGGCTGGTGCCAGCCCAGACTATGCCCAGTGCACGCGGTGCTGGTTTGTCCTTGAGCTTATCAAAGATGCGTTGTGCCGCTGCGGTGAAGTCCGTGGTGTTTTGTGCCGCATATTCTTCATGCACTACGGTCGCTTTACTACCCACGGCGATCAATGCTTCTTTGCTCGCTTTCACTGCATCGCGACCAAATGCATTGTCTTGCGACAGAAAAGCAATACTGCCACTGGCTTTGAAAGTGCCGGCAGCAGCTAAACCGTCTTGCATGGAATTACGGCTGGTGCGGAAGATATAGCGATTCCATTTTTCTCCGGTGATGGCGTCCGCCACTGCAGGCTCTACGATCAATATTTTTTTGTACTCTTCGGCCACTGGCAACATGGCAATCGCCGAACCAGATGAACTCGTGCCAACCGCGATATCGACTTTATCATCACCATAGGCTTCGGCCAGCATGGTGCGGCCGATATCGGGTTTGCTCTGATCATCCTTAACGATCACTTTGATCTTGCGGCCATTGATTTCCATCTTGCCGCCGGTCAGGTATTCCAGCCCCATCATGAAGCCGGTTTCTGTTTCTTTGGCATAGGCTTCCAGCGGGCCGGTCTTACCGGCGATCAGGGCGAGCTTGAGTTCTTGTGCGCTGGCCATGTGCGGGCTAAGTATGGCGATGCTGCTGGCGAACAGTATTACTACCTGCGCTACCACCGGCGCTAGTTTGACTAATCTATTTGTTATCATGTTGTCTCCTGATGATTTTTTGAGAATGATGTTTCAATCGACTTGCGTCAGAAAATGACGTATCGCATCCATTGCAACTGTCTCCATCAACATCGGTGCATGACCGACATTGGGTACCTCAGCATACTGCATAGCGGGAGCAACCGCACGCATGTAATTGGCTTGTTCGATCTCGATTAAATCGGACAGCGCACCGCGTATGAGTAAGGTCGGGCGATTACGTGCCAATCGACGAAAGGCGAGTTTAGCAATCAAGGATTTGGCTTTGAGTTTGCCATTCTGCAAAGGGAGCGCGATGTTCGGATCATATTGCAGTACCAATTTTCCCTCTGCGTTTTCAGCAAAGGCGCGGCGCGCCCATTTTTCCCACTCTTCCATACTGTTCTCGGGAAAGGCATATTGATTCACCGTCATGATGTAATCGGTCGCCTCGGCCCAAGTGTTTAATGGGCTGCCTTTGCCGGCGTAACTGGCAATCCGTTTCAGTCCATTGGTAGACAAAACTGGACCAACATCATTCAAGATTGCCGCGCTAATCAGGCTTAAACGTCGCAAGGCAAGCGTCATCGTAATGAGGCCACCCATCGAGGTGCCGATGAATACTGCACGGGTAATTCCTAAATCTTTGGCGAGTTCAATGACATCGCCGGCATATACCATAGGCTGGTAGTGCGAGGTGTCAGGGTCATGTGCCGAACGCCCGCGACCGCGCACATCCAGCGCAATCACGCGCCTGCCCCCACTGGCAATCGAGGGAGCTACTTCTTCAAAATCGGATGAATTACGGGTCAGTCCATGTATGCAAATGACCGGACACTTGGCTGGCCCACTATGTGCAGCGTAATCACGCGCATACAGTCGCAAGCCATCACTGCTGATGAAATTGATTTCTTTGAAGGTGCTCACGATAGCCAGATCCTGCCCGTTTGTTGTGTCTGAATTTACAATGCCGCAGCCTGTATGGTAGCCCGGAAGGAGCAGCCATACAGGCGCGGAATTTACTGAGGTAAAACGCTTATTGACGCAATATCAGAGATGATCAGAAGCGATATTCAACAGTCGCCGAGACCGTGCGCGGGTTGCCGTAGAAAGCCAATATGTTACCTTCGGCACCCAACAATGGGTTGTTATACCCGGCGATTTTATAGCGTGTATCTCTCAGATTTTTGCCATGTAAACCGGCACGAATGCGATTATCTTTGCTCGACCAGACCAGACTAGCATCCCACAAGCTGTAAGCAGGTTGATCAATCAAAGGAACTGCAAATGCATCCGCCAGAAGTGCATCACCACGATAAGTGACACTACCGAGTAAAGAGACGTTGCCATTCATGCCCATGATTGCCAGCGGCCAGTCATAAGTTCCGCGCAGGCTGCCCGATTTTTTTGGCGTGTTTTGGAAAAAACGCAGATTGGTTAAATCAGTATTCGCAGCACCAATGAAATTGGTGTACCTGGCATCGATATAGCTGAGCATGGCCGTCACGCTAAATGCATCTGTCACTCTCGCACTTGCTTCGAGTTCCACACCTTTGATGTTGGCTTTGCCTGCATTAGTCAAGGAACCTGCAAAGCTATCCATGATGCCATCGCCATTCGTGTCGATCGCGATTGAACCAGGGATTTGTACGTCTGTGTAATCACTTTGGAAGAGCGCTGCATTAGTCAGGATGCGGCCATGATTAAACTGTGATTTCAAACCTAATTCAATGGTAGTTATCTGCTCCGGCGCTACCCCTTTTCTCTTGGCAAGCGCCGCTGGCGATGTTGGATTTGCGCCAATCACCATACGTGGGTCAAACATGCCGCCCTTGAAACCTTGAGTCCAGGAAGCGTAGACATTTTGCTCTGCGCTAGCTTTCCAGCCCAAAGAAAGGCGTGGTGTGAATTTTCTATCCGTGCGCTCTAACTCACCATTGACCAGATTGGTATCGGTGCGCAAAAGTGTAGTGGCAGACCCACCCATGGCCGGTGAACCAACGGTACCAAGATAGACTTGTCTGAGAATTGAGGCCTGGCGTTGATCAACCGTGTAGCGACCACCGACCGAAGCATTGACTGTATCGGTCAAATCCGTACTGATATCAGCAAATGCTGCCCAGGCTTTGGTATCGATGTTGTCCTCTGTAAAGATCGATACGCCAATTACACGCGCATCAAATTTATTGTAAGCATTGGCATCAATATAGTACACACCAGCTACGCCTTGTATTTTTTTGCCTGTGTAAGTAGCTTGGAATTCTTGGCTGAATTGCTTATTTTTGTACAGCGCAGGTACATCAAAATCGGTCTTGTTCAATGAATCAAAATCGATAGGTGCATACGATTTATCCTGACGTGATGCGGTCACCGATTTAATAGTCAAATCATTGCTGATGTTGTATTCAATCAGCGCTGAAACTCCGCTTTGCGTGACTTGCTGCTTGTGACCCAGCACTGTAGTTAAGTTGGCGTTGGTGTCATAGTCGTTGGTAAGAATCGGTGTACCGTTCACTTTGCCCACGGTCTCGCGGTGCCCTTGTTTTGCGTTGGAATCGTCTTGAGTGGTATCTGCTGCAAGGCGTATGAATAAATCAGATGTCGGATTTATTTCTACGCTGATGCGTCCTGCGGACAAGTCTTTATTGTAGTTGGCGTCGCCGTTTGATAGATTGCTACCAAAGCCATCGCGGGTGAATTTAGCTAGTGTGGCGCCAACGCGTACGGCGTCGCTGATTGGTGTGCTGGCAGTCAATACGCCATCCATCTGGCCATAAGTGCCGACCGTTGCCTTGATGCGCGCTTCAGTCTTAGGGGATAGCTTACGGGTGACATATTTGACGGCACCGCCGATGGTATTGCGGCCGTACAGCGTACCTTGCGGTCCACGCAATACTTCAATGCGCTCTACATCATAAATATCTGCAACCGCGCCTTGTGGACGTGCCAGATAAATATCATCAAGATAAATACCTACACCGGATTCATAACCTGCGACTGGATCTTGTTGTCCCACGCCACGGATAAACGAAGTCAAGGTTGAGTTGGTACCACGCGATGCGCTTAAGGTTGTGTTCGGCAATGTTTGGGCCAGACCGGTCAGGTCGGCAACGCCAGTTTTAGAGAGTTGATCGGCGTTGTAGGCGGTGACCGATACAGGGACATCTTGCAACGATTCTTCACGGCGACGCGCGGTCACAGTGATCGTCGCGAGTTCGTTGGTGCTTGTGGCAGCCGCTTCAATACCAGCTGTTTGTGCATTGGCAACGCCTATCGTACCGCCCGAGCAGGCAAGCAGAACCGCAGCAGCACAACGCGAGAGTCTCATATTTTTCTTATTCAAATGCATTTTAATCTCCGATAAAGTCATATTGTTTTTATACGATTGCAATTGCATGCCAATCGCACGCAATTCAGTGTCCCCCAAATAAAACCCGTCCGAAAGATGCTGATGCGCCCACCCTATGTGCATAAATGCACATATAGACGATGAGACACCTGCTTTCGCACACATCTCCTATGTCATCGCTATAAGCCCTTGATATTTTGAATATTTGCCCACATTTTGTGCATATTTTAAACGTGGCGTGCTTACAACAAGCTAGTTTAGAAGCGTGTTATTAGATGTTCTTCACGCAACTTTGACAAAAACAGTATTTCTTGCCAAATTATTGTGCTTTGATGCACAATGTTTTCTATGAACACACTTCCCGAATGGACCGACCTACGTTTTTTTCTTGAACTGGCGCGCGCCGGAACTCTCTCTGGTACTTCACGTCGGCTATCGGTAGAGCACACCACAGTGGCACGGCGCATCGACAGATTAGAACAACAGTTAGGATCAACTTTATTTGATCGCAGCCGCGAAGGTTATCAATTAACCGAAATGGGCTTGGCGTTATTACCGCACGCCGAGGCAATGGAGAGTGCCGTCGTGGCGGCCAAAGACCAACTCAGCGGCGCACAAATCTCAGCCCGCGGCGTGGTACGTTTGGGCGTGCCGGAGATTTTTGGCTCGCGCGTGGTCGCGCCATCTTTAGTCGGGCTATTGCAGGCGCATCCTGACCTCAGCGTTGATCTTTTGCTGTTGCCGCGCTTCGCCAATCTGGCCAACCGCGAGGCTGACTTGGGTGTCATGCTAGATCCACCCAGCACCGGCAGATATATGGTGACGCGACTATCAAGTTTTCGACTATATATTTATGGCGCCCCGGAATATCTGGCACGCCATGCGCCAATCAAGCAACACGCTGATTTAGTTGAACATGATTTTGTCGATTATGTGCAAGACAGGTTGGCCAGTAGCGGCCTCAACTATATGGGCGAACTAGGTTTTACGCCACGCCGCCGTCTCTGTTGTACCGGTATGGCAGCGCAGTGTGAAGCAGCGGCACTTGGCTTAGGCCTGATCATGGCACCACCTTATGCTGTACCAAATGACGGACGTTTAGTACGCGTCTTAGAAAATAATTTCTACGCAGAACGCACGTTTTGGCTAGCCGCTCCGACCGATCTGTATCGACTACAACGGGTGCGCGTAGTCTGGGATCTATTACGTGAATGCGCAGAAAAAAATCCGTCACTGTTTATGTTTCCAGATAAAAAAGTGAAGGCATAATCAAATTCAATCGCCAGCACGCATACTACCGATACCTTCGACCGATTTACTTATCGAACGTGGGTTGCCATAATAATTGAGTGAGCCTATACCCTGCACCGAGGCTTTTAGTCTCTCACTTGCATAGACCTTCACGGAGCCAACGCCTTCTAAATTCACATCGGCTGTTTCTGCGATCAGGCCCTTGGTATCCACCATGCCAACACCTTGCACTTTAAGTTTGAGCATTTGTGTTTTACCCGTGACAATCAAAGACCCTACGCCTTCGTAGTTCACATCAAACCTTGGTCCAGCCACATTATTGATCACGGTCGGGCCGACTCCTTCCATTTTGAATTTCACCAATTCAGGGACAGTAATCACGACTTGGGTTTCTTCAGATATCTTGATCGAATTTTTTTCTCTGTACGACACCATCAACTCGTCACCAACTACCTCCGTAATAATTTTAGAGATAAATTTATCGTCGCCTCTAACAACAATAGATTGGGCTTTTCCCACTTCAACAACCAGGCTAAATGCACCCTTGTTATTAATCGCCTTGAAGGCAGGTACATTTCGTGTTTGCTCTGCAGCGTGCGCAAACGAAGTCAATAATAAACTCGAAAAAATAATCACTATCGGGGTCAATTTAAACATGGGATTCTCCTAGAGCTTTCAACGAAAATAACAGACTGAATGCATTGTGCGCTCACCATGAGAAGAAAAGCAGATTTTTGCGACAAGCTGCAAAATAGTGTGGGCTAGCTGCATAATCTTCGACATAGAATTGAAAAACGGCGCATCGAGCGCCGTTTTTCGTCTTTGAATTTCTCCAGTCCTATTCAGATTTAACGAACATTCTGGAGTTTTACAGCTAAACTAAATTGCTTACTTAGTTGTTGTTACTGGCTTTGCTTCTGCAACTAACACAGGCTTCTTTTCTGTCATTTTTTTTGCATGCACTTTTGTTTTTGTCGTTGCAGCGTGCAACTCTGTTTTTACAACGGTGGCTGGTGCAGCTGCAGCTACTGGTGTTGCCGGTGCTGCCGGTGCGACTGATGCTTTTACCGCACTCGGTGCAACTGGTGCAACCGGGCTTGTTACGGCAACTTTAGTTGCGCTAGTTGCGACGACTGGTGCTACAGGTGCGGTCACGGCAACCGTAGTTGCTGCAGGTGGCGTTGCCTTCACCGCCGCTGTTGCGGGTGTTATTGGTGCTGCTGCAGGCACTGCAGTTGTAGCTGCAGTTTGTGCGAACGCTGTACCCATAGCAAAGGTAGCAGCAACGAGAGTGGCGATCAGCTTGTTCATTATTTAGTCCGTTTCATATTTGCCGTAGACAGTTTCTACGTATGCCTATAACGCGAGCATTTGATTTTGTGTTGACACGCGTTTCAAAAATAAATAAAACTTTTTCCTCGTTGATTACGTTTTAGGATTTACGAAAAATTGTCCCGGCTAGACGTGTTGCCGCAGGCAGTGCACCTGCACGACAAGGCGACACAACAACGCTAGGGCGGTTTTTCGTAAGTCCTAAGTTTTATAAAAACATCGCGCGCAGGCATGGAGATATCTTTCGTTGCCACCAACCGCAACTTGCTCGCCAGCGGTAACGCGTTTCCCGTTTTCATCAACACGAATATTCATCGTCGCTTTTTTACCGCACGCACAAATATTTTTAAGCTCTTCAATGTCATCGGCTAATGTGAGTAAATACGCGGCTCCCGGAAAAGGCTCTCCGACAAAATCACTACGTATGCCATAACAAATAACTGGCACGCCATGCACTTGTGCTAGCTGATGTAATTGTTTAACTTGTGCTGGCGTCAGAAATTGCGCTTCATCAACCAATAGGCAATTGACCTGTGGTATCGCATTTAAAAAATCAAAATCTGTATCAAATACTTCAGCTTCACGTTGCGGCCCGAGGCGCGAAGTGACTTTGCCACTTCCGTAGCGATTGTCGATAGAGGCAGTAAACAAACGTACTTTCTGACCTTGTTCTTCATAGTTATGCGCCACTTGCAGCAGTGCAGTTGACTTACCGGCATTCATTGCCGAATACCTAAAATATAATTTTGCCATGCTTGACCCTAAATAAAAAATAATTGCTTATGACGGCGAATAATGAAATCACAAACGATACGATATATGGGCTTTGATAATGAATTTCAAGATCTTGAAACTTGCTTATTGCATCCCATATTTGAATCAGCAAATGCTCGATGCTCCAAGGGGTTTGCTAAATTTTAAATTAACTTATCGCTTCAACTTAAAAGGATATCACCATGCGTCATTTTGACTTTACACCATTGAATCGCTCCGCTATCGGTTTTGATCGTTTGGCCCAATTATTTAACGAAGCACAACGCACCGAAGCAGCACCTAGTTACCCGCCCTACAATATTGAATTGATCGCAGAAGACAAATACCGTATCACTATGGCTTTAGCGGGCTTTGATCGCTCTGAACTAGAAATAGAAACCGAGCGTGACATGTTGAAAATTGTAGGCCGAAAACAGAAATTAGAACAACAAGGCAGTTTCCTGCATCGCGGCATCGCGGCGCGTGATTTCGAGCATAGTTTCCGCTTGGCAGATCACGTCAAAGTCATCGCAGCAAAGCTCGACAATGGCTTGCTCAATATCGAATTAATACGCGAAGTGCCTGAAGTATACAAGCCGCGCAAGATTATGATTGATGGTGAGAATATGCAATTGGTTCAGCCACAGGAACAGCGTCAGGCTGCTTGACGTTAATAAAAAAAACCGTGAACTTATGTTCGCGGTTTCTTATTTTGGCATAGCCAACAAAGTGCGCAGATTACGTTGGAACTGGCTATCTTTTAACAGTACATGATTTGGCTTCACGGCAGTTGAGAAAGTCAGTGGATTCACTGTCAAAAGTATCGTTTTAGTCTGCGGTGTTTTACCTTGCGCCAGCCTGAGCGCGCCAATTAACGCGGCTCCGTTCAAGCGTTTTATTTCGAAACTGGTAATCAAATAGTCAAAAGGATGAGCCAATGTTCGGCCCAATGCCAGATAGCCATCATCCATCACTTCGATTTTTGCATTCAGCACATTCATATTTTCTTTTAAGATGCCAATAATTGCCGGTGAGCGTTCAACAATTAAGGCCGAAAATGGTTCTGGAAAGGCTTTTTTACGCAACACTTTCAAACGGTTTGCGGGATCCATGCGGCAATCACCATGAAGTGAAGTATCATCAACAATCTCGCGCAATAAATCGACATACGCCAATGCAATGTCAATAAATTGCTTGGTCAATTTTTGCGGAAGATCGTTCAAGTCACTCAACATATCTTCCAAGGGGTGGCAGATATCAGAGATGACGTGCAAGCCGTATGTGCCGCCACTGCCTTTCAGGCTATGGACTAGACGAAACAAGGTATTGAAATTTTCTTCAACAAAACCGAACTTTTCAAGACCCATGATATTTTCCTCAATATCATCAAGACGTCCTGGCAATTCTGCCAAATAACCAACGCGCAGTTTTTGTAACATGCCTAATGCGACACTCATTATTCCTCCGCAATATAGAAATCAATGACGACATAAAACCGTCTCTGATCAAGCATGGTACACCAATCTCTTTGCAAGAAAAAGCCAAGAAGTTATTTAAAAATTGGGTCGCTCACCAATGTATGCAAGCCAACCTGGCGAATATCTTTCGTGCCAGTCAATGCCATACTGACATCAAGTTCCTTATGCAAAATATCCAGCATTTTGCTCACGCCAGCCTCGCCCATTGCACCCAAACCATACAGAAATGCACGGCCGACCAGGCTGCCTTTGGCACCTAATGCGGTGGCTTTCAAAATATCTTGCCCAGTGCGTATGCCGCCGTCAAACCAGACTTCAGTTTGATGTCCGACCGCATCAACAATTGCCGGTAAGGCCGTAATGGACGACATGGCCCCATCGAGCTGCCGGCCACCATGGTTACTCACCACAATCGCATCAGCGCCCGCAGTCACCGCCAGGCGCGCATCTTCCGCATCGAGTATACCTTTCAAAATAAGCTTACCGCCCCACTCTTGTTTGATCCACGCGACATCATCCCAACTTAATGTCGGGTCAAACTGACTTGCCGTCCATTCGCTTAAAGTAATAATATTTTTACTGCCTTTGACATGGCCAGCCAGATTGCCAAAAGTTTTTCGTCCAAATAAGGCGCGCATAGCCCAAGCTGGTTTGGTAGCGAGATCGATGACATTCGCGAGGGTCAGTTTTGGTGGCACAGACATGCCATTCTTGACGTCTTTATGACGTTGCCCAAGTATCTGTAAATCTAGCGTCAGCATTAAAGCAGAGCATTTGGCCGTTTTAGCGCGTTGGATTAATTCTCGGATGAACCCGCGATCACGCATCACGTACAACTGAAACCAGAACGGCTTAGTCGTCACGCTGGCAACATCTTCAATCGAGCAAATGCTCATGGTCGAAAGCGTAAACGGCACACCAAATTTCTCGGCCGCGATCGCCCCCAACATCTCGCCATTAGCCCATTGCATACCGGTCAATCCGGTCGGCGCAATCGCTACCGGCATCGTCACATCCTGCCCGATCATGGTGGTACGGGTAGAGCGTTGATCAACATTGATGGCAACCCGTTGACGCAATTTAATCGCCGCCAGATCATCAGAATTCGCGCGGTAGGTACTCTCGGTATAAGACCCGCTATCGGCATAATCATAAAACGCCTTGGGGACGCGTTTTTTGGCGAGTAGACGCAGGTCTTCTACGCAAGTGATAATGGCCATGGCGACAACTCCGTTGTGAATTTCGATGTTTTAAGTGTAAAACAAAAGCAAAGCGTGATGGAAGAAAAGGATTCAGGCTTAGCGTGAAGTTTTTTCACGTCAAACCAAATATTAACTTTTTCACCTATTCCGAGAAATACTGCGCAATTAAATTCCGCAACCACTGGTTGCCCTCATCCTGATTAAAGCGCCGGTGCCAGAACACATTGGTCTGTAGCGCAGGTAAGCGCAATGGCGGTTTAAGGTACTGCAATTTGAAGGGTGCTGCCGTGCTTTCAGCGAGCTTTTGCGGTACCGTTACCAATAGATCGGTGCTGCTGACGATATAAGGCACGGCGACAAAATGCGGCACCGTAAAATGGGCGTTTGCCTTGATGCCCGCTTTTTCCAGGCTTTGATTAATTTTGTCATAGGGACTTTCCATCGAGGCAACGATCAAATGTTGTGCCGCCAAAAAGTCTTTGGCGCTCATTGTGCTGCCAGCAAGTGGATGGCCTTGCCGAAACATGCAGACGTAATTTTGTTTAAACAAGCGACGCTGATATAGCGCGCCAGAGATTTCATCAAAAGCCCCTATCGCCAGATCCACTCTGCCGGTTTCCATCTCGGCTTTGATATCGATGCTGCTGGCACGCACTGTCGAGAGCTGTATCTGTGGCGCCAACTTGCGGCATTGCTCGATCAGGCGCGGCATGAAATACACCTCGCCAACGTCGGTCATGGCAATGACGAAATGGCGCTTGCTAATGGTGGCATCAAAGACTTCATGCTGATTCAAGGCCTGGGTGATACTGGCCAGTGCCACGGCAATCGGCTCAGAAAGTTGCAGTGCCCGCGGCGTGGGCTGCATGCCTTGTGCGGTACGCACGAAGAGTTCGTCGTCAAAACTTTTTCGCAGGCGCGCCAGTGCATTACTGACCGCAGGTTGCGACAAGCCGAGTTTCTTTGCGACTGAGGAAATCTGCCTCTCCTGAAACACTTCCTGAAACACCACCAACAAGTTTAGGTCTATATTTTTAGGCTCCAGCATCTTTACCCTCTATTCATAAAATCAATGAAGTACATTTTTGTATTTATATCGCAAAAGACCGGTCATTGCACTATATTAGTGTGTGGCCCATTTTTTATAGGATAGTAAGATGAGTACTTTCGACACCCTGCGCTACCAGACCGGTTTCTCGAACGAATTCGCGACTGAGGCCTTGCCTGGCGCTTTGCCGGCGAACCAAAATTCACCGCAGCAATGCGCCTATGGCCTGTATGCCGAGCAAGTCTCCGGCACTGCCTTCAGTGCGCCGCGCCACGCCAACCGCCGTTCCTGGTTGTATCGCATACGCCCGGCTGCCATGCACCAGCCTTTTGTGCAAATTAACAACCGTAATATGACGACTCAATTTGATGAAGTGCCGTCTTCACCTAATCAATTGCGCTGGGATCCATTGCCACTTCCTGAAGAAAAAATTGATTTCATCGACAGCTGGCTCACCATGGCGGGTAATGGTTCTGCAGATGCCTTAAGTGGTTGTGCGA
>JANYFV010000293.1 GCA_025359635.1 Undibacterium sp.
CACGTTCGGCTTCAAAAAGTTCAGCTTCAAGACGTACAGCTTCAACACGTGCAGCTTCAAGACGTACAGCTTCAACACGTTCGGCTTCAACACGTTCGGCTTCAATACGTGCAGCTTCAACACGTTCAGCTTCAACACGTTCGGCTTCAACACGTGCAGCTTCAACACGTTCAGTTTCAACACGTTCAGTTTCAATCCGCTCAGCTTCAGCATTATCAAGTTTAAGACGGATGGCCTCAAGACGTTCAGCCTCAATGCGATCTTCTTCGAGCCGTTCAACCTCAACCCGTGCGACTTCTAGCTGTAATGATTGCAAGGCCTGCAATGCGGCAAACTCTTGTTGTAAGCTTAAATTTTCAAGTTCTACTGCGTCTGATCTATTGTCTTCAATAAACTCAGTCTTATGATGCATCACCTCAAGGCGTGCCGTTTCACGTAGCTCTGACTCAACGCGCGCCGCTTCAATACGCTCTGCTTCTATCCATTCGTTTTCCAAATGCGCATCAGTTGGCAGCTCATTTTCTATTTTGGCTATTTCGGCTTCTGGAATGACTGATTCAGGCCGTTCAGTTGCGGCTTCGTCCAGTCTGACAAAACCCTCAAGCTCGTCGAATCCGCTGTCAATCGGCAGCTTGTCTAAGCTGTCTTGTGTATTGAGCGCATTAACATCATGATCAGCGTGTTTACTTTCAGCTAGTGATGGCGCAAGGTCTTTTGTTTCTGCCGTCGTTGCCGACTCTGAAAGGTCTGTCGCCAGGTGAGCTTTACGTTTATTTTTGACGTTAAGTATCAATAACGTCAGGCACACGCCTAGTAAAATGCCAAGACCAAAGCTAACTAATATATCGAACATGGTGAGCCTGTAGATTTAAGCGGGTAAAAGGTGACAGAAAAATAATATGCGAATGCTTGCTAGCCCATTTCCATTTGCATTTGTCGTTGAATTTTACGATGGATTGACGGATCTTGCCAAGCAAAGCAGCGGCTTTCAAGAGTGGTGCTTGTGATAATGGGCTTAAGGCCTGCTTTATTGCTTATTTTCTATACGAGACGAATTCCCCTTGCGGCCGTTTCTATCGAATGCCGCGACTAAAATAAGTCCCTTGGCCGTAATGGGGCCAAGCACGAGTGCGCTGTGGGTGTCTGGTTCGCTGCCGTCTGTGGTGTAACGCAAAGTGAAGCCGGGCAATTGGTAGTTGACGTGAATTTGTTTATCGATGCGCTTCAAGCCGGGTGGTGCGATTCTATATTGCACAGCGTCTTGTTCTGCATCGATTCTTGGCAAGACGCGTTTACCTAATTGATTCACAAAACCAGACCATGCGAGCCTATGCATTGCCGCAGCTTTAGCTGGCGTAGGTTCAGTGGCCCATTCAGGATCGCTTGCCCAGGCACGCTCTGCTAAAGCCAATAAGCGTGGCATGATCATGTAGTCGATGCGTGCTGAATCCCTGACGGTTTCAGTGAATAAGGTGGCTTCCAGCCCGAGAATATTTTTTTTACCTTCCTCGGTCAAACTGTCTTTGCCAACGAGAGATTTTTCAGAATTTTTTAGATAATCAAGGGGAATAAAATCGTACACCGTGTCAAGATCCACATAGCCTCCCCAGTTGACACCGGGCTCTTCCGGGTTTTTGTTATACGCCATATCAAAGTACATTTTAGTGACGGGTGCCAGTACCGTTTTATAGCCAGCGTTAGCTAAACGATAGGCAAAATCTTCAGCGCCTTCGGTATTGTTCCAAACAAAGAGATTGAAATTATTCGGGATGAATAATGGATTTGGGATGAGCGTGGATTTACCCTGCGGATTGTTTTTTTTTGCCCCAAGCTCTTCCCATCCTGATGCGAACAAACCGTGTTTGCGTAAAATCAGATCGACTTCATGATAAAAGTAATCCCATAACCCGGCAGTTGACGTTAGTTTCAAACGTTTCATCGTGGCTAGGCTAGCTGGTGATTTTTCCCAGGCACCTTCAGGTAATTCGTCGGCACCTACGTGAATTGTTTTCAGCGCAACGCCTGCTTCCTGATGTAATGCCACTAGCTGTGTCACTACCTGCTCGATAAAAACGTAGCTCGATGCCAGGCCAGGATCAAGTACATTATCCTTATATTGCTGTGCCGATTTGTAGTGTGAACGGTCGTTCATGTCATTCAATAAATAGCGGCGCGCTTCGGTCAGATCGGAATTTTTCAAGCGGTGAAAACGTATTTCCATCGCCTTGATCGCAGCGCGCGCATGGCCAGGCATTTCTATTTCCGGGATAACCTCAATATGAAGTGCAGCCGCATATTTCAAAATGTCTATGTAGTCGGCTCGTGTATAAAAACCACTGCCATGGGGGTCATTAATCGTCGGGCCGGAGCCATATGCCGGCTGCAAATGCTGGGTTTGCTGCAAGGTGTGACCACGCACCGCACCTATCGATGTCAGTTCGGGAATGCCAGCGATGTCTAGCCGCCAGCCTTCGTCATCGCTCAGGTGGAAATGAAATTTATTCAGCTTGTAGCGCGCCATTAAATCGAGCAACCTACATACAGTTTCTTTCGAATGAAAATTGCGCGCCACATCCAGTTGAAATCCACGATATTCAAAACGTGGCGCATCGCTGACAAACCGCGCGGTTAATTCCAGTTGGTCTGTGTTTTTGGGCTTGAGTGGAAGCAAATCACGCAAAGACTGCAAGCCATACATGACACCTGCTGAACTTTGTCCTTTGATGGAAATGCCTGCGATGGCATCGATGTTCATTTCATAGGCCTCGATCGATGCTTGCCCTGGTATTTTTCCAATGATCAAACTTAGCGTAGGTGCAGACTCGTTTACCTGAGGAGTATGAAAATGCGGCTGCAATAATGTTTTGGCCAATGCTGCCTCAGCAGCCAGTTCGGTGCTGGCGATGATTTTTGGCATGCTGGTAAGCAAGAGTCGGCCAGCTCCGGCTTGCAATAATTGAGGCGTCGGGAATATGGGAGGCAATGCAGACAGGGCGATGTCATCAATGCCTGCATTGCGCTCAAAGACGGCTTGTGCAGTGATCACTGGCACCGGATCAGATACGCCTTTATCAATTTGTTCTGGATGAAGCAAGGGCATGATTTGGTAACGATCAATTGCCAGCCCCCGTTCTGGTGCATCGTCAAAAACCAGATAAGGGCCGTTCGGGGCTTTGCTTGAATTTGGCACCACGCCAGTCTGAAAGAAGTTGATCTGCAATGTCTGTTGTGCGGCAAGACCTTTGAATCCTTTGGTGGGAACCACACGGAACAAACTCCCGCTGACCTGTTCCAGTGCTAGATTACCGTCAAGCTGGCCAAGTTCAACACCGTCAACGCTATTGAAATACAGACCCCAGGCCTTCTTTGGCAACGGTACATTATTGTGATTGATCAGCGTAAATCGTGCCAAAGATTGACCACGTGGGTTTTTTTGGGTGAACACATTGCGCTGCAACTCCCAGCGTAATTCAAGTCGCGTTACGCTGAAGGGTTTGTCGCTCGTTTCGATGGTGCCGGCAGTCGCGGAAATTGGGGTCAGCAAAATAAAGATGCTGAGTGTCATTACTAAGTTTTTAATTCGGCAGAACATTCAGATTCCTTTTAACTCTGTCATAGCGTTTAAGATCGGATGCAGCATGATACTGTTGATGCGAAAAAAAAAGCTACTGTTTGGTCTCCAATGATAATGATATTAAACCGAGATTTTCCAATAGGCGCACCTGCGGCGCTATTTGTGTGCTGACGGCGCATTTTCGGCCAGTTTTGCTGCTCTTCGTTGCGAATAGCTCGCTATTCGCGCCTCATTCGCAACAAAACTGACTCGAAAAGTGCATCC
>JANYFV010000350.1 GCA_025359635.1 Undibacterium sp.
TAAAGTCAAGGGACTTGAGTTGGCGTTTGAAATGCCGATAATGGATGTGTTTGGTATCAATGCTAACTATACGTATGCAGATGGTAGCGATGAAAATAACCATGTCCTCAAAGGTATGGCTAAGCACACGCTTAATTTAGGCGCGTTCTACGAGCAAGGTGACATTACTGCTCGTTTGAATTATGGCTATCGTTCAGATATGTATGTAGGTCAAGATCGTGGATATGATTTCAGTCAACTCGCTGGCGCAACAGTTTCAGCATCGTTGGGTTATAAAATCAACGATCATTTGGCGTTGAGTCTGGATGCTCAGAATCTGAATAATCCAACCTTGAAATACTTTGGCGCAAACGCGGATCAACCACGTTCTATCTACACTAACGGACGCCAGTACTATTTGACAGCTCGTATCAAGTATTAATCGGTAATGTGCTTCATATGAGTCCGTTGGTTCATCTATATCCTGCAGGTGATAATTGTCAGCAGGATGATATAAAATTGGCGAGGTATGATGCGTAGCTAGTAGTCTGAAAAATGGGGACCTCGACGAGGCCCCTGTTTTTTTATAATGGTTTGGTTGAAGTGACGTAGTTTGGTAGTGGAGAATGTTGCTGTGAATTGAGTATTGAAGCGAGTATTGAATTGAGTATTGAAGCGAGTATTGTTCGGGCTGAGTTTTCCACATTAATATTCTGTAATGAGCGTTAAATATGAACCAAGAAAATGTACGCGATATTGTTATTGTCGGTGGAGGAACAGCCGGATGGATGGCCGCGGCCTCTTTGGCCAAAATTCTGGCTAAGCATTGGAATATTAAACTGGTCGAGTCTGAAGAAATTGGTACGGTAGGGGTCGGTGAAGCGACCATTCCGTACATTAATGCCTTTCATCAAGAGTTGGAAATTGATGAAAACGAATTTATGCGTGCGACCAATGCCACATTTAAATTGGGTATTGAGTTTGTCAACTGGGGTCAGCAGGGCGAATCCTATATGCACGGATTTGGCACATTTGGCCCAGATGTAGGAGTAACGAAATTTAGTCAATATTGGCTACGCCAATATCAATTGGGACAGGCTTCTGGGCTGGAAGACTATTCCATCAATTTATTGGCTGCGCGAGAAAATAAATTCATACGCGCACGTCAGGATATGCCTGAATCGCCGTTAGGGAAAATTGTTCATGCGTTTCATTTCGACGCAAATCTCTACGCAAAATTTTTACGACAATTCGCTGAAAAATTGGGTGTCATCAGAATTGAAGGTAAAGTCAAGACAGCAACGCAGCGTCCGGAAGATGGCTTTATCGACGCGCTGGTGATGGACAACGGTGAACGAATTACCGGGGATTTTTTTATCGATTGTTCTGGCTTCCGCGGCTTGTTGATTGAGGAAGTGCTCAAGACCGGCTATGAAGACTGGAGTCATTGGCTGCCTTGTGATCGCGCCTGGGCGGTGCCTTGCGAATCTTCCGGTCCACTGTTACCTTATACAAGATCGACTGCCAGAGATGCAGGTTGGCAATGGCGTATTCCGTTGCAAAACCGTATCGGCAATGGGCATGTTTATAGCAGCCGTTTTTCCAGCGATGAGGCAGCGTCAGATATCTTGATGAATAATCTCGATGGTAAAGCCTCGGCTGACCCGCGCTTGTTGAAATTTGTCACAGGCAAACGCAAAAAAATATGGAATAAAAATGTTGTGTCTCTGGGCCTGGCAAGCGGCTTTATGGAGCCCTTGGAATCGACCAGCATTCATCTGATCCAATCGACTATAGGACGATTGACTACTTTGTTTCCGGATCGGGGATTTGATGTCGCTGATATCGACGAATTTAATCGACAAGCCGATCTGGAATTTGAAAAAATACGTGACTTCCTGATCATGCATTACAAAGTCACACGGCGCAACGATACCGAGTTTTGGAACTACGTCAGAACCATGGAAATCCCTGAGAGCCTACAAAGGAAATTGGATCTGTTTGAAAGTAAGGGGAGGATATTTCGAGATAGTAATGAAATGTTTACCGATGTCAGCTGGTTCTCTGTGATGTTCGGACAGGGCTTAATACCACGTGGCTATCATCCACTTTTGGATTCGGTTGGCGATGAACGTA
>JANYFV010000397.1 GCA_025359635.1 Undibacterium sp.
GAACTACGAGAATTGGAAAAATTATTCGTAAATTGAGAATCGATGAACTGCCTCAAATTATAAATGTTCTCAGAGGGGAAATGAGCTTCGTAGGTCCTCGGCCGGAACGCCCTTTTTTTGTTGAACAATTATGTAAGGAAATACCGTTCTATAACATGCGACACAGTGTCAAACCCGGAATCACGGGCATGGCTCAAGTCAGGTATGCCTACGGAGCATCCGTAGAAGATTCCAAGCAAAAATTACAATATGATTTATATTATGTTAAAAATAACAGTTTATTTTTAGACATACTAATCCTCTTTGAAACTGTTCAAGTCGTTTTATTGGGAAAAGGTGCCAGATGAGTGATAGTACTTGCTCGGATATCTCGATATTCCCAGCTCTTTCAAATATCGCTTCAGGTGAAGCAATACAACTTTAAATTTGAGACTAGTAGAAAGCGAAACAAATGCTAAGTAGTGTGGTGTTTCTGAGTTATACAGTAGCAGCAACGGCATTTTTATTGCTTTCTATTTTATTAATGACAAAGTGGCGAGGTCGTTTGCATTGGATCTCGATCTTGGTCGCATCCATTTGTACTGGCGCATGGGCTGTAAATATCGCCCTGCACGGCTTTAACGATACACCTCTCTCGGTAATATCAGATTGTCTTGAAATGTTCCGAAGTTCTGGTTGGATAATATTTCTCTTAATATTATTGGACCCTTCTCAAAAGGTGATACCAACACCGACACCTAGTGGTATCGCAAAACTTGCCAGAAATAAACCTTATATACCAATTATCTTAATTTTCTTATTCATACAGTTTGTTGCCACGGTTTACTCTGATCTCGGCCTCCCTGACTTTTTTAACGGTTTAATTAGTTTGCTCGCAAATACAGGGGGGCGAGTTACGATTGCAGTCATTGGCATGTTATTGGTTGAGCAATTTTTTAGAAATATGCCAGAAAAAAGTCGGTGGGGTATTAAATTTGCCTGTCTTGGTTTAGGCAGCATATTTGTATTTGACTTCTATTTATATAGCGATGCAATGTTGTTTCGCAAAATCAACATCGAAATTTTCGCAGCTCGTGGCTTGGTTGATGCACTCACCGTCCCATTTCTGATCATGTCCATCGCCCGTAACCCAAAATGGTCAGAAGGTGTGCTGGTGTCACGTCGCATTCTTTTTCATTCGGCAACCTTATTTGGCACTGCGTTCTATCTTTTGGCAATGGCAGCAGCGGGATACTATTTAAAATTTTTTGGTGGAAATTGGGGCACCGCATTGCAAGTTGCCTTCTTATTTAGTGCCGCGATCCTCCTTTTGGTATTACTTTTTTCCGGTTCGTTACGATCTTGGCTAAAAGTTTTTATAAGTAAGCATTTTTACAACTATAATTATGACTATAGAGATGAATGGATTCGATTCACGCGAACATTGTCCATGGATGGAACGGATCTAGGTGAGCGATCCATCAAGGCACTTGCAGAACTAGTACAAAGCCCGGCTGGAGCATTATATCTCCGTGCGGAAAGCGGCCATTGTGAACCGAGCTATCAGTGGAATATGCGTGTACCGACCAGAGGGGAGCCGTTAAATAGTGGATTTTCCCGGCTAATAGAAGAAAAGCAATGGGTAATTGACCTGCAAGATCTCGAGACGCATGCCGATGTCTATGCGGGTATTGATATGCCGGATTGGTTGCTGGAAAATACCCACGCGTGGCTCGTATTACCTTTAATTTTACAAGGGAAATTATTTGGTTTCGTCGTGCTAGCACAAGCCAGAAGCAAAATTAAATTGAATTGGGAAGTGCTTGATTTGCTCAAAATTGCAGGGAGTCAGGCTGCAAGTTATCTTGCGCAGCAAGAATCTGCAAATGCTTTAATGGTGGCGCGACAGTTCGATTCATTTAATCGCATGTCAACTTTTATGGTACATGACCTAAAAAATCTGGTGGCTCAACTATCCCTGTTACTTTCGAACGCTGAAAAACATAAAAATAATCCGGAATTTCAGAAAGATATGATAGAGACAATAGATCATTCCGTTCAAAAAATGAAGGTACTGTTACAAAAATTGAGTAGAGGTGCATCAATTGACGAGAAAGCGACAGTGTCACTTGATCAGCTGTTGCGACATACGGTCGACTCGAAATCCCCTTACGAACCGATACCTATGCTGGAAATACGCAAGACAAATCTGCGGGTAAAAGCGAATTGGGAGCGATTGGACAGGGTAGTTGGGCATATCATTCAGAATGCAATTGAAGCGACGCCTAAAAGTGGCGAGGTTCGAGTTACCTTAAGTCAGCAAGAAAACTATGCTGTTATTGAGATTAAAGATAATGGAACTGGTATGAGTGAAGAATTCATTCGCGAAAAGCTGTTTAGCCCATTCGTTTCAACCAAAGTTGCTGGAATGGGAATTGGTGTATTTGAGACAAAAGAATATGTTCAGGAACTCGGCGGCAGCCTTGAAGTAAAAAGCGATCCATTAACAGGTACTGTGTTTAAGATTAACTTACGTATCAACGATACAAATGCCCACGTTACCAACAAAGTAGCTCAATCTGAAGAAGGTGTGTTGTGAGTCAAGAAAAGAAAAAATTGCTGATTGTCGAAGACGACTTAGGACTGCAAAAGCAATTGCGTTGGAATTTTGATGCTTACGATGTTTTGGTCGCTGGCGACAGGGAAAGCGCATTAGCCCATATCCGCAGATATGAGCCAGCGGTCGTCACCATGGATCTTGGTTTGCCACCCGATCCAGATGGCGCGACAGAAGGGTTTGCTATCCTTAAGCAAATTTTATCTTTGGCTCCAGATACAAAAATCATCGTATTGTCGGGGAATCAGGACCGCGAAAATGCAGTGAAAGCAATAAGTTTAGGCGCATATGATTTTCATCAAAAACCGTTCGATCCAGAAATGTTGGGATTGGTCGTAGAACGTGCTTATTATCTGCATGCCTTACAACAGGACAATCGCCGTTTATTGCAAGTGCAGGCAGTGTCACCTATGTCGGGCGTTATAAGTCGCGATCCAGGCATGTTAAAAGTGTGTCGCAATATCGAAAAAGTTGCTCCGTCATCTGCATCTGTCATGCTCTTAGGAAATAGTGGCACAGGTAAGGAAGTGCTAGCAAGGGCACTGCATCAGCTGAGCCCTCGGCAAGACAAACGTTTTATGGCCATCAATTGTGCCGCGATCCCGGAGAATCTGTTAGAGAGTGAACTTTTCGGTTACGAAAAAGGCGCTTTTACAGGCGCAGCAAAACAAAATCTAGGAAAAATTGAATTAGCAAACGAAGGGACTTTCTTCTTGGATGAAGTTGGTGACTTGCCGATGGCATTACAAGCAAAACTGTTGCGTTTTTTACAGGAACGTGTAGTCGAACGCATCGGTGGGCACAAAGAGATACCTGTTGACGTTCGGGTAGTTTGTGCTACCCATAGGAACCTGAAAGAATTGGCAGCAGCAGGTAGCTTTAGAGAAGATCTGTATTATCGACTTAGCGAAATCGTTATTAATATTCCTCCCTTAGCTGAACGGGATGGAGACGCCGCTTTATTGGCGCATCATTTCAAAAATAAATTTAACGCTAAGGAAGGTCGTCCTGGTTTGAATTTCAGTCAAGAAGCCTTGGCCCTGATAGAGAGTCATCCTTGGCCGGGCAACGTACGCGAAATGGAAAATTGCATCAAGCGCGCAGTGATCATGGCCGACGGTCCACAAATCACAGCAGACGATCTGGGTCTGTCCACAGAGGTAACGGATGAACAACCGATCAATCTGCGCCAGATTCGTGATGACGCGGAACATAAGGCAGTCTTAAAGGCACTCGCCAGAGTGGATGGAAATATTGCCAAAGCTGCTGAATTGCTAGGGGTTAGCCGACCCACGTTATATGACATCATGAGTCGTCACGCCATTAAGTAACAGCATTTTGACGATATTAAAATACTTAAGCAAACTGACTTGTAAAGAATCGTTGAAGACTTGCCCCCGATGATCGATTTGATTCACAAACTAATTTTTCAAACTGCGCAACGATCGCCTGCCGCAGAAGCTTTGTCATATCAAGGACAGCGAGTGAATTATGCCAGTTTATCGGAACAAGTAAGTCAGCTTGCCACCGCTTATCTGGAATTGGGTGTCAAGCGCAATGATAGGGTTGCAGTCTATCTGGAAAAACGGCCAGAAGCCGTTATCGCCATGTTCGCGGCTTCTGCTGCTGGAGCTGTATTTGTCCCTGTCAATCCACTATTAAAGCCAGATCAGGTAGCCTACATTTTGGCTGATTGCAATGTCAGAATACTGGTCACCTCAGCAGACCGATTGCGTGGCTTGCACAAAATTCTTCCATTCTGTCCGGATTTGCGTTGCATTATCCTGATTGATTCCGATAATAGTACGCAAACTGAGACGGCACTTAACGTAAGTTCGTGGGAACAATCGCTAGCAATGAAATCGGACTTCGTGCCGCATCGGTGTATCGATACCGATATGGCAGCGATACTGTATACATCAGGTAGTACCGGGAAGCCAAAAGGGGTAGTGCTGTCGCATAGAAATATACTGGCTGGCGCTACCAGCGTTGCTCAATACCTCAACAATACTAGTAGCGATCGAATACTTGCGCTTCTTCCCTTAAGTTTCGATTATGGCTTTAGTCAGCTGACCACGGCATTTAGCGTAGGTGCATCGGTAGTTTTGATGAATTATTTGCTTCCCCAAGATGTTTTACGCATTCTAGTCGAAGAAAAAATTACCGGTTTGGCGGCAGTGCCGCCACTTTGGAATCAGTTATCGCAACAGAAGTGGCCATCGCCATCCAATTTACATGCACTGCGTTATATAACAAATTCTGGCGGAGCAATGCCGCGAACGACCCTTAAGGCTTTAAGAAAAAATTTTCCTGAAACGCAGATTTATCTCATGTATGGATTGACCGAAGCTTTTCGTTCATCATATTTGCCACCCTCGGAAGTGGATACGCGTCCAGATTCGATTGGTAAGGCCATTCCCGGGGCGGAGCTGATGGTGATCAATAAGGCAGGTCAATTATGTGCGTCGAACGAAACTGGAGAACTGGTACATCGCGGTGCGCTGGTTGCGCTTGGATATTGGAACGATACACAAAAAACCGCAGAAAGATTTCGCCCGGTCCCTGGTAACTTGCCAGGTCTGACATTGCCTGAAATTGCAGTCTGGTCGGGCGACACTGTACGGTTGGATGACGAAGGCTATTTGTACTTTATCGGTCGTGAAGACGATATGATTAAGGTTTCCGGTTATCGCGTAAGTCCACTTGAAATTGAAGAAGTCGTCGATCATTTTGAACATATTACCGAACAAGTTGCGATAGGTGTACCACACCCGGCAACAGGACAGGCCATTGTTTTGATTGTTAAGCAACACGAAGAACAGCTTCTGAATGCTGGCGCAATTCGCAAACATTGCCAAGTACAATTGCCTGCTTATCTGGTACCAGCTCACGTAGAAATGATGTCAGAAAGTTTGCCACGTAACGCAAACGGAAAAATCGATCGTAAATTACTGCAATCTCGTTTCTATGATTTGTTTCAAGTGAATACATAAGCCATGCAGAATAATCGCTCTGATAGTCAAATAGTCAAATGAAAAAACCTGTACACGCATTGCAAACTCATTTTCAAGTAGAACACGACTGTCTGTTGGTCGGCAGTATTCCTTTGATGCGACTTGCCCAGAGAGTCGGCAGTACACCGTTTTTCGCCTATGATCGTGCATTGATACGCAGCCGTGTGGAGCATTTGCGGACAGTTTTACCAACTGGAATTCATTTGCATTACTCCATTAAGGCAAACCCAATGCCTGCGCTAGTACAGTTATTAGCGGGCTTGGTTGATGGCTTGGATGTGGCATCGGCTGGCGAGATGAAATGCGCTCTCGATACTGGCATATCACCTCAGTACATAAGCTTTGCCGGGCCAGGGAAAACAGATGCTGAATTGGCGCAGGCTTTAGCCGGAAGTATCAATATCCATCTAGAATCAGAGACTGAACTTGAACGCTTGGACAAGTTGGCCATGGCGATGGGAATCACGCCAAAAGTCGTTGTTAGAGTCAATCCTGCCTTTGAATTGAAATCTTCCGGAATGAAGATGGGCGGTGGGGCAAAACAATTTGGAATAGACGCGGAAATGGTACCGCAGGTTTTGAAAAGAATTGCAAGAACATCGATGGATTTTCACGGATTCCAGATTTTTTGCGGCTCACAGAATCTTAAACCTGAAGCAATTATTGAAGCGCAATCGAATACCTTTCAACTCGCGATAGAGTTGGCTGAGTATGCTCCTCAGGCAGTGCGATTGCTTAATATTGGCGGCGGATTTGGGATTCCATATTTCCCTGGCGATTTGCCACTCAATTTGGAACCAATCGCGGATAATTTGAAGACTTGGGTCACGAAACTAAAAATTTCCTCGCCGGAAACTGTTATTGCTATAGAGTTGGGGCGTTATCTGGTTGGCGAAGCCGGCATATATGTGACCAAGGTTATCGATCGGAAAATATCGAGGGGGCAGATTTTTCTAGTGACAGATGGAGGGATGCATCATCATTTGGCGGCTTCAGGTAATCTCGGACAAATTATCCGCAAAAATTATCCGGTCGTTATCGGAAATAAAATGTCGGGAACAGAACGGGAGCTAGTCTCAATTGTTGGGCCACTTTGCACACCGCTTGACCTACTGGCCGACCAGATGGATCTAGTTAAGGCAGACGTAGGAGATTTAATCGTAATATTTCAGTCAGGGGCTTATGGACTAACAGCCAGTCCCAATGATTTTTTAAGTCATGTGAAACCGCTTGAGGTATTAGTATAACTCGGCCTGATTTTTCCCAAGGAGTGCAGATATGCTAGCACTCCAAAATGACTAATCAGACTTGAAATCAAAGAGTATAAAGCGCTATTGTCTCTGGCTCGATACTGTTAATATCGAGCTTCAACAAATTTGGCTGGCAGTGTAATGATGAATGAGTCTGCATTTTCCTAAAGACTATATTTTCAGTTTGAAATAGGCGTCACTCAATGTCGCTCTGCTTCAAATCAGGACGGAGAATTGCGCTCAAGAGAGCTTGATTTCAGACCAAGTATTGTGACTCTTTGGAGTATCTGGTATATTGCCATAATAACATTTTTAAGGTGGGAATTTCATGAGTATCGTTGGCGTAGTTGGGCTTGGTTATGTTGGGATGCCATTGGCCGTAGAATTTGGGAAAAAGCTAAAAACCATAGGGTTTGACCTTTCCGCCAGTAAAGTAGCGAGCTACAAGCGGTTTATCGATCCTACCGGTGAACTTTCCACTGAAGAGCTGCAGGCCTCGCGCCAATTGAGCGTCAGCACCGATCCATCCGAATTGTCTCAGGCAGATTTCTTGGTCATCGCCGTACCGACACCCGTTGATTTAGCTCACAATCCTGATTTCACACCCTTGATAGGCGCAAGTGAAACCGTCGGCAAGCACATGAAGCGTGGATCAATTGTTATCTATGAATCTACGGTTTATCCTGGCGCTACCGAAGAAGTCTGCATTCCTGTGCTTGAAAAGCACTCGGGCTTAAAATGGAAAGTTGATTTTCATGTGGGATTCTCACCTGAACGTATCAACCCTGGCGACAAAGAACACACTCTCACCACTATTTTAAAAATAGTCTCCGGTGATGACGATGAGACTCTGGAGAAGGTAGCAAAACTCTACGAAACCATCATCGTCGCTGGCGTGCACCGTGCCACTAGTATCAAAGTGGCAGAGGCGGCCAAAGTGATTGAAAATACGCAACGCGACTTGAATATCGCGTTGATGAACGAGTTAGCCATCATCTTCGACATGATAGGCATAGATACTCTTGAAGTATTGCAAGCGGCAGGGACAAAATGGAATTTCTTGAATTTCCGACCCGGTTTAGTCGGTGGCCACTGTATCGGGGTTGATCCTTACTACTTGACGCACAAAGCCGACATGTTGGGATACCACCCGCAAGTTATCTTGGCTGGGCGCAGAATCAACGATGGCATGGCAAAATTTATTGCTGAAAAAGTCGTCAAAGAAATTATCAAGGCCGGTCATCATGTGAAAGGCTGTATCGTCAACGTGATGGGATTAACATTCAAAGAGAATTGCCCAGATTTGCGCAACTCTAAAGTCGCGGACATGATTTTTGAATTGCAATCTTACGGTGTCGATGTACATGTTCACGATCCATTAGCTGATGCAGATGAAGCACAACACGAATATGGCTTGAAATTGGAATCGTGGGAGAATCTGCCGCAAGCTACAGTAACAATCGCTGCAGTATCACATAATGAATTAATGAATCGCCCTTTGTCCGACTATCAATCCAAGTCACTCGACAACGCTTGTTTCGTGGATATCAAATCAAAGTTTGATCAAGCTGAACTCAGCAAAGCCGGATTTAGTGTTTGGCGTCTTTAATTTTTAAGAAATTTGCACATGACCTATTACGAAAACATCCAACAAAATTTGAAGACTAATCAATCAACTTGGTTAATCACTGGTGTGGCTGGTTTCATCGGTTCAAATTTATTAGAAGCTTTATTGAAGCTAAATCAACGCGTTGTCGGGCTGGATAATTTTGCTACTGGTTATCAGCATAATTTAGATCAAGTTCGTGAACTGGTGGGTGAGCTAGCCTGGGGAAATTTTAAATTTATTCAAGGTGACATTACCAAATTGGCAGACTGCCACGATGCATGCCAGGGCGTGCATTATGTTTTACATCATGCCGCTTTAGGTTCTGTACCACGCTCTATTGAAGATCCGATTCTGGCCAATGATAATAATGTGACTGGCTTTTTGAATATGCTCGTTGCGGCACGTGACGCCAAGGTTCGCCGTTTCATTTATGCCGCGTCTAGCTCTACTTATGGCGATCATCCTGGGCTTCCGAAAATTGAATCAGTGATTGGGAAGCCGCTTTCACCCTATGCGGTAACCAAGTATGTAAATGAACTGTATGCTGATGTTTTCGCCCGCTGCTACGGGATTGATTCGATTGGTCTGCGCTACTTCAACGTGTTTGGCCCGAGACAAGATCCAGATGGTGCCTATGCAGCGGTCATACCACAATGGGTTGCTGCACTGATTAAGAATAAGACTTTACAAATCAATGGTGACGGTGAAACAACGCGCGATTTCTGTTTTATCGACAATGTCGTGCAAGCTAATATTCTTGCTGCGCTGACCGATAATCCAGCAGCCGCAAATCAAATTTTCAATGTTGCACTCAACGAGACAACTAGCCTCAATCAACTGTATCAAATGATGAGTGCATTATTGAAGGATGCGTTTCCGCACCTGGCGCATCATCAGCCTGTATATGAAGAATTTCGTGTCGGTGATGTAAGGCATTCGCAGGCGGATATTACCAAGGCAAGAACATTGTTAAATTTTGCACCAACACATCGCGTGGATCAGGGTTTAAAAGAAGCCATGGATTGGTATAAAAAAAGTCTGATATCAACGGATAAATAAATCTAACCACCAACGTCGATGAGGATTCAATGATAAGGCAAGAAAGCCCGTTTCACTTGTCATTGATCGACCTTGATCTAAACATAGATATCAGTTTTTGATCAATGAAAAGAGTCCGTGTTTATCAAAACTTGGAAGCGCTTCCAAATTCCTACCTCAAATTATTTGAAACTAACAATCAAGTAAGTAGCTTTTTTTTCAGCTATCCATGGCTTGATAATCTGGTTCGAAATTCATTGAGCGTTGAGCATGCGATGCGTTTTTTTGGGCTTGAGGACGAAGCAACTGGCACCGCCTATGCATTGGCACCCATGTGCTTTGCACCATCCCGCCAGCGATGGTACGCGCCACGCAAATTAATTGCGGCGGCAAATTACTACAGTTCTCTTTTTCATTTCATTCAAGATCAGAGTGATTCGCAAGCACACGAATATATCAATCAGTTAATTCAGGGAATCATTGAAGATACTCCCCAATGGGATAGTATCGATTTACATCCGATGGCATTAGATAGCGCCCAATTTACTTCTATCGAGCAAGCATTCAGGGATGCGGGCGCATCAACTCAAACTTATTTTTGTTTTGGCAATTGGTATCTTAAGCTCAATGGGCGCAGTTTCCAAGAATACTTTAATTCTGTTCCTTCGCGCTTAAGAAATACGATAGAAAGAAAATCCCGGCAACTGGAAAAGAGCCATGGTTTTACAATTCAGCTGGTTCAGAGCGAAGGCGAATTGAAAGTTGCCGCAGCCGCATATGGTCAGGTGTACCAATCTAGCTGGAAACAGTCAGAAGCGCATCCAGACTTCATCTCTGGCTTGATGCAAACCTGTGCACAGCAGGGATGCTTGCGCCTTGCCATTGCCTACATTAATGATCAACCGGTTGCCGCGCAACTTTGGATCGTTTTTCGAGGGGTCGCCTCTATCTATAAGCTGGCGTATGACGAAAAGTTTGCCAAATTTTCGATAGGATCAATACTCACCGCACATATGATGCGACATGTGATTGACATTGACCATGTAAACGAGGTGGATTACCTGACTGGTGATGATGACTACAAGAAAGATTGGATGTCACATCGACGGGAACGCTGGGGAATAATTGCCTTTAATCAGGCTACAATAAAAGGCAAACTATCGGGATTCTGGCATCTTGGGCGTCGAGCGTTAAAGTATGGAATCAAGAATGTAGAATCTGTTTTAAACAATTCCCAAAAATTGGATGAGTAAGCAATAAATTATCTGCATAGCCTAAGAAAAAAATGTCTATTTCTCAGTTTATTGCATCTAAATCTAAATTTGATTTTGTGTCCATGGGAATCACCTACAAAGTGGTGTAATCTTGCAAAAGGATATTTTTTCATCAAGAAAAATTCACGTAAAAATAAGTAATTAAACAAACGAATATGAATTGTCTTTATTAAAGGAATGGCTATGCCAAACATCAGAAATAAACGTGTATCTGTTGCAATAATCTCCAGTGCTATAGTTCTTATGGTTGGCTTGAGCGCCTGTAGCAAGGCTCAAACTAACGAAAAATTATTGTCAGAAGCCAAGCAATACCAGCAAAAAGGAGATAACAAAGCAGCCGTAATTCAGCTTAAGAACCTATTGCAAAAAGATCCAAATAATAAAGATGCAAGATATCTGCTTGGCGCTATTTACAATCAATCAGGCGATCCTATCTCTGCCGAAAAAGAGCTCCGTAAAGCCGTTAGTCTTGGACTAGATCAAGCTACAGCCCTACCTGGTCTTGCAAAGGCTATGCTAATGCAGGGACAATTTCAAAAGTTGCTCGATGAAACTGCAACAGATCCACGCTCGAAAACCGATGCTGACCTTGCAAGTTTGCGTGGTAATGCATTCATGGCGTTAAGTAAAAAAATAGAAGCCAATGAAGCATTTCAATTTGCATTGAAATCCAATGCAGATTTTCCAGAAGCTTTAATTGGATTGGCGAAACTCGCGATCATTGAACATGACATCGAGTCAGCAAATCGTTACGCCAACCTTGCAACAGAAAAAAATCCAAAGCATGCGGATGCCTGGTTACTCAAGGGAGACCTATTGCGCGGACAAGGTAAGCGTGACGAAGCATTAGTTGCATATGATAAAACAATTAAAATTTCACCAAGTAATGCATCGGCCTATCTCGTCAAAGCAAATGTCGAAATTGAGATAAAAAAATTCGCAGAAGCCAAACAAGATATCGATGCCGCCAAAAAATTGGGGACAAGTCAGGTACAAGCATTTTATACGCAAGCCTTGCTTGATTATAGCCAAAATAAATACTCGGCTGCGCTAGAGTCTATACAGCAAGTTGAGAAAAATGCGCCTGGCTTTATGCCTGGTGTTTTGCTTTCTGGCGCCATTCAATTCGCACTTGGTTCGAATGCGCAAGCAGAACAATATTTGAAAAGATACCTCGAAGATAATCCAAATAATATCTACGGACAAAAACTCATGGTTGGCGTTTTATTAAAGAGCGATCAAACTGATCGAGCGATCGCTCAACTTGAACCATTGTTAAAACCAGAAATTGCAGATAGCCAATTGTATGCTCTAGCTGGTGAGGCGTACATTCAAATAAAGAATTTCACTAAGGCGACTGAGTATTTCGAGAAAGCAAGTGCGCTTGTCCCAAAGTCTGCTGAATATCATACCGCGCTAGGAATGAGTAAACTTGGGCAAGGTGATAATGAACGGGCGATTGTTGAATTGGGGAAAGCGGCAGATTTGGATACTAAGTCTAGCAAGGCAGGAATCTTGTTAGTGATGACCCATATACGCTTGAAGGAACTAGACAAGGCATTGGAGGCAGCAAAGGCCGTAGAGAAAGATCATCCGGATAACCCTCTGATTCAAAATTTGAAGGGCGGCATTTATTTGAGTAAGAACGAGCTTCCAAATGCACGTGCCAGTTTTGAAAAAGCCATCACTTTACAGCCAACATATTTTCCTGCTGTAGCTAATCTTGCTCAAATGGATTTGAAAGATAACAAACCGGAAGAGGCAAAAAAACGTTTTGAAACAGTCTTAGGAAAAGACAAGAAAAATGTTCAGGCAATGAGCGCCCTTGCAAATCTCGCTGTTGCCAAAGGCAATAATGAAGAAGCTAAAACTTGGCTGGAAAAGGCGAATAACGAACAACCTAATTCCCTAGAATTGATCCAATTGCTCGCATTGCAGTATGCTCGAATGGGGGACAAACAAAAAGGCCTGACTTTAGTTCGAACGGCGCAGACGGTCAATCCAAAAGTACCGGGTTTTGTAGAGTTATTAGCGCAAATACAAATGAGCGTGGGTGACAAAGCAGGTGCGCTGGACAGTTACAGCAAATTTGCCGCTATGCTGCCAGAATCGCCATCAGCTCAATTCAAAGTTGCGGCTACTTACATCATAATGGAGAACGAACCTGCTGCAATTGAAGTTCTAAAAAAGACTCTAAGAATGGATAGCAAATATCGCGATGCGCAGTTTGCACTATCAACACTTTTGGCAAAAAAAGGAAGTTTCGACGAAGCCTTGGCATTGAGTCGACAACTCCAAAAACAAGATGAAAAATCTCCGCTAGGATTCGTTCAGGAAGGCGATATTTTACTTGCACAGAAAAAAATACCTTTAGCGCTGCAATCATATGAGAAGGCTTTGAAGCTCGGAAAAAGCGGTCAGTTAATGACGAAGATTCATCGCGCACTTATTTTAGACGGAAAAGCTAAAGACGCTGATGCAAGAATAAGTCAATGGTTGAAAGAGAACCCACTTGATAATAACGCCCGCTTATACTTTGCTATGTATACCCTGACGACGCAAAAAAACAAACCAGCGGGAATCGAGCAACTGCAGATTATATTAAAGAATGATCCTGATAATCTGATGGTATTAAACAACTTGGCATGGACTCTTAGTGAGACAAAAGATCCAAAATCATTAGAGTACGCGGAAAAAGCATACAAACTTTCGGCAGATAATCCTGCAATTATGGATACCTTGGGGTGGATCTTGCTTGAACAGGGCAATACTAGCCGTGGTCTGCCCCTGGTTCAGAAAGCAATTGTTCAAATGCCAGACTCCCTTGATGTTCGTTATCATCTCGCAGTCGGATTAATGAAATCTGGCAACAAAGCTATGGCTAAAAAGGAATTTGAACAAATCCTTGCGTCTGGTAAAGAGTTTGATAAGAAAGAGGAAATTAAAACCCTATTGAAACAACTTTGATTTACTCAAATTTTTCGATCAGACTAACGTAATTTCCTTAGTCTGATCGAGACGCATATCATCATGTGTCGTGTTCAAAAATTAAAATTGTCGCGATCGTCATTCTTCAAATCGCAAATGCTCCTTGTCATAGTCTAAAAACTAGAGAATACTTGGCTTTTTTTAATGCAAAATCGTCGCTCGATTTTGCCCTCGCCAAGTATTCCTATCACTAGATAAGGAGCACCCATGAAATCAGATTGGTCAGTTAGCCGTCGTGCTTTTCTCACGAATATCGCAAGAACAGGTGGCGCGGGGGCGGCATATGCCGTGCTCGATGCCTTGGGCGCGACTGCGCTGGCAATCGGTGAGGCGCACGCCTACGCCGGGCCGCCGCCAATGCCAGCGGGGATAGGCAAGGGCAAGCGCGTTACCATTATTGGTGCCGGCATGGCTGGTTTAACCAGTGCCTATGAATTAAGCAAGGCGGGATTTACCTGCACTGTGCTCGAAGCGCGGGCGCGACCTGGCGGACGCAACTGGACTATACGCGGTGGCGACCTGATCGAGCAAAGTGATGGCCTGCAAAAGGTAAATTGGCCTAAGGCCCCGCATCTCTACTTTAATGCCGGTCCCGCACGGATCCCTCATCATCATCACGCCTTGCTTGGCTATTGCCGTGAATTCAATGTGCCGCTAGAAATCATGATGAATGATAACCGTGCCGCGCTGTACCAAGATGATGCCGTCTTCGGTGGAAAACCTGTCGAGGCCAAGCAAGTCATTCACGATGCGAATGGCCATTTCGGAGAATTACTAAATAAAGCCATGTCCAGTGGTGGACTCGATAAAGAATTGAGCAAAGAAGATCGCGAACGCTTGCGCGAAGTACTCGCTGTCTTCGGCGATTTGAAAGCTGACGGCCGCTATCACGGCAGCGAACGCGCTGGCTACACCGAACCACCGGGCGCAGCGCTCAAGTTTGGCAAAATTCGTGATCCCCTACCACTAAGTGAGTTACTCAAGGCTGAGCTCTGGCAATACAAAATCGCGTTCAACCAAAACTACGAACAAACGTCGACGATCATGCAACCGATAGGCGGCATGGATCAAATTCCCAAGGCGTTTGCCAAACGGATCGGTCATATGATCAGATATGAAACCGTAGTCGATGAAATCCGTAAAACAGCTCTTGGTGCTAAAGTCATCTGTCACAATAACAAAGGCCAAAAAACCAGCATCGAGAGTGACTTCATCATATGTACTATGCCATTGTCGGTACTCAGGAATGTGCCAAATGATCTATCACCAAATTATAAGAAGGCAATTGCTGAGGTCCGTTACGACACACCAGCCAAGATCGCGTTTTACGCACCGCGCCGGTTTTGGGAACTCGACAATGATATCTACGGAGGCATGTCGTGGACCAACCGCGAAATTACCCAGATACTCTATCCTTCGCAGGGTATCGGACAGCGCGACGGTGTCCTGGTCGGTGCGTATAGCTTTGGTGTATTTCCTGAAGATGACATGTCACGTGTGAGCGTAAGTGAGCGCCTGAAGAACGCGATAGTCTCCGGTGAGCACATGCATCCCGGCTACCAGCGCATGGTGCGTGATGGCGTCAGTGTGGCATGGCCGAATGTTAAATATAGCCAGGGCGGTTGGGCTAGCTGGACAGCCGAACAGAAAAACGATATCTATCGCACTTTGCAAGAACCCGACGGAGCGATCTATTTTGCGGGCGAGCATCTCTCCAACCTGCCGGCATGGCAGGAGGGTGCGATTTTATCGGCACATTATGCCATCGAAAAAATCGCAACGCGCGTGCGTAGCTGAGGCAAAAATAGTACCCATTGAACCATAGCCATCAGGAGAACCCCATGAAAAAAATGATCCGAATATTTACCCTGTTAGCACTGACAATACTGATCAGTGAAGCGAATGCACAAACTACAGTGAAACGTTATGGCTCAGAACAAAGCATCATCGCCAGCGCCATTTGGGTCGGTGACACACTGTATGTATCGGGACAATTACCAGCGCCTATCGCAGGTGACACTAAAACACAAACCATCAGTACGCTCAATGTGATCCAGACGATTCTTAAGGAACAAGGTTTGGGGATGGGCGATGTCGTACAGATGCGCGTGTATTTGGTCGGCGATCCGGCGCAAGGTGGCAAACTTGATTTTGCCGGAATGAATGAAGCCTACAAACAATTTTTCGGCACCAAAGAACAGCCAAACAAACCAGTACGCGCAACGATACAAGCGGCGGCCTTGGTGGTGCCGAATGCCTTGGTTGAAATAGAAGTCGTGGCGGTCAGATCGAAATAATCGATTCAATATTCATACATCCAGAAGAATTTTTGCAACGGCGAAAAATCCAAAGAATTTGTTCCATCGCGTTTGCAGGATCTATTGCAACTTCAGTGAACTACGTATGCCATCAATTAATATCGCTAATTCTGCAATCAGCGTGGTGCTATAGGCTTTGATCTCACTGCGCGCTGCCTGATTGCGCAAGGCAGAGTCAAGCACGGTGGCGGCTTCAGCAAGACGTTCTGCCCCAATGGTGCCAGCAGATCCTTTCAAGGAATGAGCGACGTCTTTGAGCGTAGCGAGGTCATCTGAGGCCAGCGCATCCGCGAGTTGCGACACTTCTTCCGCATGGCCAGAAACGAAGGCTGTCAACATGCGTTTGTAGCCCCCTAGGTTGCCGCGTATACGATACAGCCCGAGTTCAGCGTTGAGGCCGGCAATGCCATCTAACTGTTGGCGCAACTCTATGGCGTCTATAGGTGTTGGGTTGATGTTCAGGTGCTGCTTGGAATTGACTAACCCATTCATTATAATTTTTCCGTTTATTGAAGTCAGGCATGACGCCAAATTATATCTGTTTTGAATTCCAACCAGACCAACTCATTTATTGCAAGCTCAAGATAAGGGGTAAGGACTTTTCTGTGTTGCTCTGAAGCAGTGGACATTTTTTGTATTCCCAACAAGGTCTAATTTCTGGTAAATTATTAGGCTGTCATCTACCAAAATTTTTAGGTGAGCAGAACTTTCTGATCAAACTATAGTCACAAGCTACTAGTTCTATTAAAAAACAACTTTCGGAGAATCCCATGTTGAAATTAAAACCACGCTTTGCACTGAGCGCCATGGTACTGGCTCTGGCAAGCATCAATGCCAGCGCTGCAGAAGCGATAGTCGCTACGCAAACCGGCGTTTCCGGTATCGATAAGAAAAATAACGATGCCAGCGTGCGGATTCAAGACGATTTTTATCGCCATGTAAATGGTACATGGTTAAAAAATACAGAAATCCCTGCCGATAAATCGAGCTGGGGTGCATTCTCCGGTTTGCGCGAAGCGGTGCTGCCAAATCTCCAGACGATTATCACTTCTTTGGCCAGCAATCCAAACAATGTGATGGGTTCTGATGCACAGAAGATCAGTGATTTGTATGCCAGCTATATGGATACTGCCGGCATCGAAGCCGCGGGTCTAAAACCACTGGAAGCGACTTTTGCACAAATCGCCGCGCTCTCAGATAAAAATCAAATCCCGCAATTGATCGGCCAATTCAGCCGTCTCGGGATCGACGCACCGTACGGCTATGGAGTACACCAGGACAATAAAGATTCGACCAAGTACATCGTCGATATGGGTCAAAGTGGCTTGGGCTTGCCTGACCGCGATTACTACTTAAATGCCGACGATGTGAAATTTCAGGGCTATCGCGCGGCGTACCTTAAGCATGTAGAAAAAATGTTGGGTATGGCTGGCGACACCGATGCCGCAGCCAGCGCGCAAGCCATCATGACTCTGGAAACAGCCATCGCCAAAGCGCAATGGAGCAAGGTGGAATTGCGAGATCCTATCAAGGGCTACAACAAAGTTGAATTAAGCAAACTCAACGCACTCACACCAGAACATGATTTGCTGGCCTTCTTGAAAGAAGCTGGCGTCGCTGACAAAATCACTTACGTCATCGTCGGTCAGCCAACGTATTTCACCGCGCTGGCCAAAGTGATACAAGATACCCCGCTGGCCGCATGGAAATCATATTTCAAATGGCGTGTCCTGAGCGCTAATGCGGCAATGTTGCCAGCCAATTTCGCTGATCAGCAATTCGCTTTTTACAGCACCACTTTGCGTGGCGTGCCACAGCAAGAACCACGCTGGAAACGCGGTGTACGCATCACTGACGGTGATATGGGCGAAGCGCTTGGCAAAATGTATGTGGCCAAATATTTCCCGCCTGAGCACAAAGCCAAGATGGAAAAACTCGTGGCAAATCTCTTGCTCGCATTCAAACAAAGCGTCAACACGCTCGATTGGATGAGCCCTGCCACCAAGAAAGAGGCACAAGCAAAGTTGGCGACCTTCATGCCTAAGATCGGCTATCCAAATAAATGGCGCGATTACTCTGCCTTGGTCATCAAAAAAGACGATTTGATCGGCAATAGCATGCGTGCCAACCAGTTCGCCAAGCAAATCGAAATTGACAAACTCGGCCAGCCTATCGACCGTGAAGAATGGGGCATGACACCGCAAACCGTCAACGCCTATTACAACCCGGAACTCAATGAAATCGTCTTCCCGGCAGCAATTTTGCAAGCGCCGTTTTTTGATGCCAACGCTGACGATGCCGTCAACTATGGTGGCATAGGCGCGGTGATCGGGCATGAGATCAGCCACGGCTTTGATGATCAAGGTGCGCAATACGATGAAAAAGGAAACTTGCGTGATTGGTGGACCAAAGACGATCACAAGAAATTTGCCAAGAAAACTGCGGCGCTGGTAAAACAATACAGCGGATATAGCCCGATCGCTGGCTACTTTGTGAATGGTGAATTGACCTTGGGTGAAAACATCGCCGATAACTCTGGTTTGGCGATTGCCTACAAGGCCTATCATTTATCTTTAGGCGGAAAACCGGCCCCAGTACTCGACGGTTTCACTGGCGACCAGCGTTTGTACATCGGTTGGGGCCAAGTATGGCAAAGCAAAATGCGTGAAGCATCGACCTTGGTACAAATCAAAACCGATCCACACTCGCCAGCTGAATTCCGTGGCAATGGCACGATTACCAATCAGGCTAATTTCTACAAAGCTTTCGATGTGAAGAAGGGTGACAAGATGTATCTGGCGCCAGATAAACGTGTCACGATCTGGTAATTAATTTCTAAATCAAGTACGCAAAGAAAAGGCTCAAGTCGACTTGGGCCTTTTTTTATTTTTATCGACCTAGGCTTTAAGCATTCTTCCGCCTCCTTTGTTACACTGTCCCGTCTTTTCTCAGCGTTAAAATAATCCGTGTCCCACTCCGCCTTTCTGCTCATCATCCTCGCTGGCCTGATTCATGCACTTTGGAATATCGCGGCAAAAAAAGCTGGTGGCGATGTGCGCTTTGTTGGGTTGTCCAGCATCATCATGATGCTGATCTGGGCGCCGGTCGGTATTTATTTTGGTTGGGATGTCGTGCCAAACTGGGGTCGGGCGGAGTGGGGATTTATTGCCGCCAGCGGTATCTTGCATGTGCTGTATTTCATCACCCTGCTACGCGGTTATCGCAAGGCCGACCTTACCGTGGTCTACCCGCTGGCGCGCGGTTTCGGCCCCTTACTTTCGTCCAGTGCGGCGATCCTGTTCCTCGGTGAAAAAGTGTCCTTCACGGGCGCCCTCGGCATCATCACCGTGGTCGGCGGCGTATTTCTGATTGCCGGCGGCCCCAAACTTTGGCGCACCATGCATGACCAGGCGCAGCAGGCCAGGGTGCGCAAAGGCATTTTTTATGGCCTGTTGACTGGCGTATTTATCGCCAGTTACACGGTACTGGACGGCTATGCCGTCAAGATTATTTTGATCTCGCCGATACTCATCGACTATTTCGGTAATTTCATCCGTATCGGCTTGCTGATGCCTGCGCTGTTACGCAATACTCAAGCGACTCGTGCATCATGGAAAATGGAATGGAAATTTGCCCTGATCGTTGGCGTGATTAGCCCTATTTCCTATGTATTGGTACTATATGCAATGCAGGAAGCGCCACTCAGCCATGTGGCGCCGGCACGCGAAGTATCGATGTTATTTGCCGCTCTCATCGGCGGACATTTGCTGGGTGAAGGCGATCGCTGGCAACGCATCATCGGCGCATTTTGTATTGCAGCAGGGGTAATCGCTTTGGGTAATTTTTGATTCAAAGAAAAATCAAACAACAGAAAGAAATGGACATGAAAAAATTAAAACTGGTTACCGGCGTTTTCACTATCTCCACCATCGCCGCCGCAGTCATGGCGCTAGGCTATCTGCCAGCGGCGCAAGCTGCAGATGTAGCGCAGGCCAAGGCCGCCAATGCGCCGCTGGCGCTGCCGAAAATTAATATTCCGTACGAGACTTTTACACTCGCCAATGGCCTTAAAGTCATCGTGCATGAAGATAGGAAAGCGCCTATCGTTGCGGTAAATATCTGGTACCAGGTAGGTTCGGGGAGCGAGCCTAGAGGCCGTTCCGGTTTCGCCCATTTGTTTGAGCATTTAATGTTTGAAGGTTCTGAGCACAATAAAGAAACCTGGTTTAAAGCCTTAGAGCCGATGGGCGCCACCGATCTCAATGGTACGACCAATACCGACCGCACCAATTTTTTTGAGACTGTGCCAACCGCCGCATTAGACAAAGTCTTGTGGCTGGAATCGGACCGCATGGGTTACTTGTTAGGTGCAGTGGATCAGGCGCATCTGGATCAACAACGCGGGGTCGTGCAAAACGAAAAACGCCAAGGTGAGAACCAGCCCTACGGCACCATGTGGGATGCCATCACACGCTACACTTACCCGGCCGATCACCCGTATGGCCACACAGTGATCGGTGAGATGGACGATCTGAATGCAGCGAAAATGGAAGACGTAACGGCCTGGTTTAAGCGCTACTACGGGCCATCGAATGCAGTGATCGTCTTGGCCGGCGACATCGATGCCAAAACTGCGCGCATCAAGATGGAAAAATATTTTGGCAACTTACCAGCTGGCGAACCGGTCACGCATTCCGGTAGCTGGATCGCCAAAATGAATGGCTCGCGTCGCGCCACTTTGTTCGACCGCGTACCGCAAGCGCGCTTCGTCAAAGTATGGAACGGCCCGGAAGAAAAGGCCGACGATTCCAGCCGCTTGCAATTGCTCGGCAGTGTCCTGGGCAATGGCAAGACCTCGCGCCTGTATCAACGCCTGGTGATGAAAGACCAGATCGCGACTAGTGCCGAAGCGAGTTACAACGTGGCCGCCATCGGTGGGCAATTCATGATGACCTTAACCGCGAAGACTGGCGTTCCATTAGCTAAATTGGAAGCAGCTGCGAATGAAGAACTCGCTCGATTATTAAAAGATGGACCTAGTATCGACGAGCTCAATCGCATCAAGATGGCCACCTTTGCCAACGCATCACGTTCGCTTGAACGCATCGGTGGCTTCGGTGGCAAATCCGACTGGTTAGCCGAAAGCCAAATCATGCGCGGTTCGCCCGATGGCTATCAACGTGACCTCGACATCACAGCCAAGGCCACACCGGCAGAACTAGTCAAAGTGGGCCGCACCTGGCTCGATGAAAACGCCTTAAGTTTATCAATCGAGCCGTATGCAGCACAAGATGGCAGCGGCGCTGGTGCCGACCGCAGCAGTATTCCGACTGTCGGTGCAATGGTTGCGCCGAAATGGGAAGAGCCACAAACCGCGACCCTCGCCAATGGCAGCAAAATCCTGTTTGTACCGCGCCACGCGACACCGGTAGTGGATATCCAAATGGTATTTGACCGTGGCGACGCCTCAGTCGGCAAAGGTATCGGCAAACTCGCTATGGCGATGTTGCGCGAAGGCGCAGGCAAGCGCAATGCCACCGAGCTGGCCGAAGCGGCAGCTGCGCTGGGCACGAATATCCAATCCGGCGCGGGTGATTTGAGTTCGTATGTCGGCGTCTCTGCGCTCAATTCTACCCTCCCGGCCAGCCTGGATTTGATGGCGGATCTGGCGCGCAAACCGCTTTTCGCCAACACGGATTTCGAGCGTGTGCGTAAGCTCACGGTAGAACAAATCAAGGCCGAGCATAGCGAACCAATGACCATGGCGATCGATGCCTTCGGCCCCTTGGTGTTTGGCAAAAACCATCCGGCCGGGCACGTAGAATCTGCCGTCGGCGCAAGTAAAATCACACTCAAACAAGTGCAAAGTTTCTACGCCGGCCTGGATCCAAGTCACGCCACTTTTGTGGTAGTCGGCGACACCGATCTAAAGACCATGAAACCGCTATTAGAAGCGCGTTTCGGTGATTGGAAGCCAAAGACAGCTGGATTGCCTAAGGTGAATCTGGATCAAATCCAGTCAGCAAAAACCGGCATTTATCTAGTCGACAAACCAGGTGCCGGCCAATCGATGATCGCCGCCGGCAATCTTGTGGCAGCCCTCAACCCTGCAACTGAAGCGAGCATCAGCGCCATGAATAACGCCTTGGGTGCTGGCTTTATGTCACGCTTAAATATGAATTTGCGCGAAGATAAACACTGGGCTTACGGTGCAGGTGGCTTCGTGATCGGCGGCAAAGGGCCACGCGCCTACATTGCATTTGCACCGGTGCAAAGCGACAAAACCAAAGAGAGCGTGGTTGAAGTGCGCAAAGAGATGCAAGAAATTCTCACCACCCGCCCGGTCAGTGCTGCCGAATTACAAGATGCAAAAAATCAACTGACCAATGCCCTGCCTGGCGAAATGGAAACAGCCATGGCAGTCACCGATAAACTACGCACCCAGCTCACGCTAGAATTACCGAAAGATTATTACGCCACGTTTGCCGCGCGGATAGCAGCGGTCAATCTAGCCGACGCAGCCAAAGCGGCAACGTCGGTAGTGAAGCCAGCAGAAACGATTTACGTGGTAGTCGGCGACCGCGTAAAAATCGAGGCGGGCTTGAATGAACTGGCGAAAAGTTGGGGTTATGGGCCGGTGACTGTAATTGCGCCGCAGGAGTAATCCACGCTCAAAGTTAGACCAAAAAAAGATCTCGATGAGGTCTTTTTTTTTGTCCTTTAGGAATTATTCCTTACCGTCATACCGGAATGATTCGTTAAGAGCTAGCGTAAGCTACAAACAGCAGAAATACTGAATTCCAGCTCCGTCAAACTGTAGGGAGCAATGAGCTTCACCTATTTCCCATAATTCGCATCTGAACAATTCCATGCGGCGCAATACGCCAGCGGCTATTGCCCTACTTATTGCGAGTTACGGCCTTGCTGTATTCGGCCTTAAACACTTTGGCGAGGTGTAATAATCCTCATTTTTTTTCCTCCATCGAGGGGATTGCTGCCAAGTCCATCCATTGTGCCCCCCAAATGTGCCCGTCAGGATCAGCAAAGTCGCGACCATACATGAACCCATGTTCTTCAACCGGATTTATGTCGGCGGTGCCACCGTTTTCTGCGGCAGATTTGTTCATCGCATCAACCTCATCGCGTGAGTCGCAAGAAATATTGAGCGCAACCTCGCTCGACGTTTTTGGCGGAATTGGGCGATCAGTAAATGTGCGCCATTTAGCGTGGGTCAAGAGCATTACGTTGATTGTTTCGCTCCACACCATGAACGCTGCGGTATCGTCCGTACACTGCGGATTGTTCACAAAGCCTAGGACGGTGTAAAAAGCCTTTGACGCTTTCAAATCGCTTACGGGTAGGCTAATGGTAATCGTTCGTGTCATTGATGCTCTCCTTTTGGTTGGATGGGCGGATAACGTTTGCGCTGAGAGGCGTGACTCGGCTTGCCGGGGCACGCCTCTCGATTGAAGGCTTGGGCGTCATTGCCAGAGGTGCTCCATCATTGCTGGGTAGCTTACCGGCCGGAAGGACGTGAACTCCAGATCGCGGACATGCGTGAAGCTTGACCAAATGAGCCGATTGCCCTTAAGCCATTTGGTCGAGCGGACGCGACTCTCGATTTGACCCAGCTCGCTAGGCGTTGCCTCTCGCAACGGCCCAGCCGTGCCGTAAAGGCGGACACCGGGCGGCGACCTGAATTGGCCCAACAGAAAAGACTTTAGCCAGAAGAACTTGCCTGAGTTAACAGCGAGTAGGCAGATTCTTCCGTTGGCATCGATGTTCTTGCCAAGATCACTGGTGTACCGATCGAAGAAGAAACCACTCGGCTCTGACCCAAGAAAGACTGTTCCGATTGGCGTGACCGTTGGGGTTCCGTCTTCGCCGACGGAAGCGATTGAACAGTAGAGCGACGAGAATTGCCCGCGCTCTACAACTCGTCGAATTTCGGGCCAGTGCTTGAGGAGAACTTCGGTGCTCATGATTTTGATGACGCTAACGCAACGGTGAGCGGATGGCCGTCCACAGATTAATAGAATACTGAAACGCATCGCAGCCAGTCCGATCGACCATCCAGTTAGCGCAAGAATTTAAAGTCATATTAAATCTTTCAGTGGTGCGGGCTCATAAAGTGCCGTTTCCCACTCTTCGTAAGGTGGTGAAACCGTATAAGTCGAATCGCAATACGAACGCAAATAATCAGTAGCTCTTTTCTCAGCATATTTTGCGTTTAATACTTCGCCGCTTTCATCTAACTCCAAAACATTCACGTATATGGCAAATACCTGCTCAATTGCACTCGGTTCCTGTCCATATAAATCAAGGTATTGAACACCTCCCAACATGCAATGCGTACCACTAGACAGAAAATATGCGAATGTCCGCAGTGCACCACTGAAACTATTACTCAATTTCATTTTGATTCCTCGCGGCTTCGATCTTTGGCGCTAACTTTGTTTTAAGGAGACAGGTTTGCTGCATACCATCGCCACCGGTCTGTCTAACATGGCGACGCAAATTTCTCTACATTGGCTCACAGTTTGCGGGTCCGGCTTAAATATCATTTCTTTTCCAGTATTAACATTCGGCGAAAAGTAGCACAGCTCTTAATCTGATTCTACCAACTAAGTTGGCAGAATAAAAATCCATTTCGAATGTCATCGCCCAGCGCTGCCCATTAAAATTCCCTTAAGTGGACTTTATAGCGAATAGAGGCGATTAAACTTCATCAAACGCACGTATTTTATCGACCATTGAAAAATACAAAATCA
>JANYFV010000455.1 GCA_025359635.1 Undibacterium sp.
GTGTGTGACCTCCCGAGACCAACAAAGCGATAAAGGGAAATTCAGGCGGCTTACTGGCCAATAGTGGCGAGAGTAAATGTCCCTCAAGATGATGGATGCCGATGACAGGCTTGTCCAATGCCAGCGCTAATCCACAGGCAACCGATGCACCAACCAGCAGCGCCCCGGCCAAACCCGGCCCTTGGGTAAACGCAATCGCATCGATCTCATGCTTATCAAGTTTGGCAGAACTTAATACTTCAGTCAGTAGCGGGATGGCGCGGCGGATATGGTCACGCGAGGCGAGTTCCGGGACGACGCCACCGTATTCCTGGTGCATGGCGATTTGTGAGTGTAATGCATGTGATAACAGACCGCGCTCAGTGTCATACAGCGCCAGACCGGTTTCGTCACAGGAGGATTCGATGCCAAGAACTATCATGAAAATCGCTTTTATCTTTAAAACCAAGGAAAAACAAACAAGCCATCGCATGATGGTGGTGCAGAAATTGCTAGTTACTTTATCGGATACCTGCAAAAACGAGATTATAGGTCCTAAGCGCAGAATGAGCATCAAACATATGGATCAAAAAATGAAACCACCTAGTTTACGGATTGTGGTCGTGAATACCGTGATCTTGCGAGAAGATGAGCAAGAAGCGCATGCGCAGGCACAGCTGGCGCGTTCGCGCGCCCTGCGTATAGGTTTGCTACAGGCGGGGTACAACATTATTGCCGTACTCCCGGGCGATCTCTACATGACCGAGCGCATCGCCCAACTGCAACCCGATATGATTATTATCGATGCCGAATCGGATTCACGCGATGTGCTGGAGCATATGGTGCTGGCGACACGTGACGCACCCAGACCAATTGTGCTGTTTACTGAAGATGGTGATCAAAGCAATATGGCTGCTGCCATGGAGGCAGGGGTTTCTGCCTATGTGGTGGCGGGTTTGCAGACCGATCGCATCAAACCAGTATTGGATGTAGCGATGGCAAGGTTTAATGCAGACCAGAAGCTGCGCCATGAATTGTCTGATACCAAAGCTAAGCTGGCAGAACGAAAGACCATAGAGCGCGCGAAGGGTTTGTTAATGGAACGGCATCAGTTATCCGAGAACGACGCATATCAAAAATTACGCAAGCAAGCGATGGAAAAAAATCTGAAACTGGCTGATCTGGCACAACGGGTTTTAGATGTAGCGGATTTGCTGGGAAGTTAACCGCATGTATCGTCTTATGTCATTGGTGAGATTTAATGGTGCAATGCGTCATTAGAGTGCGATTTTTTGGGCTTTAGTGGTGATTAGGTGAGTGACCTTGTTCATTAACGTCATTCCCGCCTGCGCGGGAATGACAGGAAAAATAGTTGGCACGGCAATTGCTAATACGTAGTTAAGCGCCAAAGATGGCGCAAAGGTGAACCAGACTAACGGCGGTCGGTTCCCAAGACAAAGGTGTCTTCCCATATTGATTAATCAGTATGGCAAGGCGCCTTTTTTTATTGCACAAATTATTTACAACACTGGAGTAACAACATGTCGAATCAAGAGTTTGCATCGTCAATATCAAACAGTGAAAGCCTGAGCAGCAATGACAATTCGCATGATAATCAAAATGGAAAAATCGCCACCAATGTTAGTCGCCGTAGTTTTCTTCAAACTGCCGCTGTTGCTACAGGTGCCGGCATGATGGCACTTCAAACAGGTGGCGCTTGGGCAGCAGGTTCTGATAAGCCAGAGAAAGAAGAAGTACGCATAGGTTTTATTCCACTGACTGATTGCGCCTCGATTGTGATGGCTTCAGTGTTGGGCTTTGATAAAAAATATGGCGTTAAATTTGTCATCAGTAAAGAATCTTCCTGGGCCAGCGTGCGCGATAAATTAGTCAATGGTGAACTTGATGCGGCACATGTTTTATACGGTTTGGTTTATGGTGTGCAGATGGGCGTCAGCGGCAATAAAAAAGACATGGCCGTGTTGATGACCTTGAATAATAACGGTCAGGCAATTACCTTATCCAAAAAGCTGGCAGATCAGGGTGCGGTCGATGGCGCTGGCCTTGCCAAATTAATGCAAAGGGAAAAGCGCGAATACACGTTTGCGCAAACTTTCCCTACCGGCACGCATGCCATGTGGTTGTATTACTGGATGGCGGCGCACGGCATCAATCCTTTGAAAGACGCTAAAGTCATCACTGTGCCGCCACCGCAAATGGTGGCAAATATGCGGGTGGGAAATATGGATGGGTATTGTGTCGGTGAACCCTGGAACCACCGTGCTATCGCAGATGGCATTGGCATTACCGCCGCCACTACGCAAGACATCTGGAAAGATCATCCGGAAAAAGTCTTGGGCACAACCGCCGAGTTCGCACAAAAATATCCCAACACAGCACGTGCCATGACCGCCGCAATTTTAGAAGCTGGGCGCTGGATCGACGCGTCCTTGTCAAATAAGATGAAAATGGCAGAAACAATCGCCGATAAATCGTATGTCAATACATCAGTCGATGTGATTAATCAGCGCATTCTTGGTCGTTACCAGAACGGCATGGGCAAGACATGGGATGACCCTAATTCCATGAAATTCTATAACGATGGTGCGGTTAATTTTCCGTATTTGTCGGATGGTATGTGGTTCATGACGCAGCACAAACGCTGGGGCTTGCTCAAAGACGACCCTGATTATCTTGCCGTAGCCACAAAGGTGAATCGTATCGATATTTACAAAGATGCCGCAGCCATGGCTAAGGTGTCTGTGCCTAAGAGTGTGATGCGTAGCAGTAAGTTAATGGATGGCACAGTGTGGGATGGCAAGAACCCTGCAGCGTATGCCGCATCCTTCAAAATCAGAGCATAAGGAGCACATCATGAACACAATGGTACATGGTGTTATTCGAGAACCAATAGCTAACGTTAGTGTGGCGGCGACCGTGCCAGCAGCGCCTGCTATAGTTGCTGCGCCCGCGAAGAAAAAAGTGAAGAGAAATTTCTCATTTCGCCCATTTTTTTTGAGTGTCTTGCCTCCGCTGATGGGAATAAGCCTGCTCATTCTGATCTGGGAAATTATCGCAGTGAAGACCTCAAGCTTTCCTTCTCCTTGGGTCACTTTGCAAGAAGCGATCAAATTATTTTCCGATCCTTTTTACCAAAAAGGTCCGAACGACCAGGGCATAGGTTGGAACATCTACGCATCGTTAAAACGGGTAGCGGTGGGTTTCGGTTTGGCAGCCGCTGTCGGCATTCCAATGGGCTTTTTGATTGGACGCTTCAAGTTTTTATCCGGTATGTTTAATCCGATTATCAGCTTGCTCAAACCAGTTTCACCGCTGGCATGGTTGCCGATAGGTTTGCTAGTTTTTAAGGCGGCGCATCCGGCGGCGATCTGGTCGATTTTTATCTGCTCAATCTGGCCTATGGTGATCAACACTGCTATCGGTGTGCAGCGGGTGCCGCAAGACTATATGAACGTGGCACGAGTGCTTAATTTATCTGAATGGAAAATCATCACACGCATTTTGTTTCCCTCGGTCTTGCCGTATATGTTGACAGGCGTGCGTCTGGCGATAGGTACTGCATGGCTAGTCATCGTAGCGGCAGAAATGTTGACCGGTGGTGTCGGCATCGGCTTCTGGGTCTGGGATGAATGGAATAACTTAGATGTGCCGCACATCATTATTGCGATTATTGTGATTGGCCTGGTGGGCTTAATTCTGGAGCAAATTCTGGTGTCGATTGCACGCGCATTTACTTATGAAGATGTGGG
>JANYFV010000524.1 GCA_025359635.1 Undibacterium sp.
GTTTGCCAGCGCCTATCCTGTCGCTAAACCTGATGCAAAAGCCGGCATACAAATCAACCAGGTGTATCGCGCGATAAGTGCTTTTGAATCTTCTCTGGTGTCGCTCAATAGCCGTTACGATTTGTATGCCCATGGTTTTCCTGATGCCTTGACGCGTCCTGAAATTGAGGGCTTGAATGTATTTCGTTCTTTTGTAGCGCGTTGTGCTGAATGTCATACGCCACCGCTTTTCACTAATCAACAAATTGCTGTCATCGGATCATCTGAAGAAAATGGCCGCGCTTTTGATCCGGGCGCCGGTGCCACCAGCGGTGTGCCAACATTGCGTGGCGGTTTCAAGGTGCCTAGTTTGCGTAACGTGGAATTGACGGCGCCGTATATGCATTCGGGGCGTTTTGCATCCTTGAGGGAGACGGTGAGTTTCTATACAAAAGGAAGGGGACATGCGTTGCCAAAGGACGAGAAATTGAATTTGCATTGGCATATACATGAGCCAAAACTTTCCGAAGCGGAACTCGATAGGCTGGTGGATTTTCTCAAGACCTTAACCGATGAATCATTTAAACCACAAAAACCACAGAAAGTACCATCAGGTTTGTCGTTGCAAGCGAAGAAGTAATTTAGAATTATTTTAATGTGATTAAAGAATAGATAATTAAGGAGATTTCATGAGTAAAAAGGGAATATTCATCACTCTGTTAGCTGTGATAGTCGCCGCAGGTTCAGGTTACTTTGGCGCACGCAAACAGTTTTCCGGTGCGGTTAATAATGACACTGCGTCCGCCACGTCTCTGCTGAATGTGTCGCGTACTTCTGGCACTGGGGCAGCTGGGGCTGCATTACTGGCGACCAATGCCAGCGGTAAAATCATCACCGTCAAACCTGGTCAATTGATACAGGAAGCTGTCAATCAAGCAGTTTCTGGTGACACCATACAAGTATTCCCGGGTACTTATAGCGAGACTGTGTATATCGACAAGGATAATATTTCTTTGATCGGCGTGATTCAGGAAGGCAAGTGGCCGATTCTGGATGGCATGAGTAAGCTCAATGATGCTGTGCTGTATTCCGGTAACGGCATTCGCGTTGAAAACCTCAAGATTGTTAAATTCAAGGGCAATGCGATTATGGGGCAGGCCGGGAATAATTTTGTTATCCGGCATAACTGGATCATCGATACCGGTGTGTATGGCATCTTCCCTCAGTTCGGGCAAAACGGCCTGATCGAATACAACGTTTTGTCGGGCATCGAAGACGCGGCGATTTACGTTGGTATGTCAGACAATATTCATGTCGCTCATAACGAAGTATTTGGCAATGTGGCCGGTATCGAGATTGAAAACTCACGCCATGCCATGGTCGAGAACAATATGGTCTACGACAATGCCGGCGGCATACTCACCTTCATTACACCGGGTCTGCCTATCAAGACCACCTTTGACGTGATCATCCGAAATAACTTCATCGTCGGCAATAACCACAAAAATTTTGGTGCGCCTGGTTCTATTGTTTCGGGTGTACCGAGCGGGACAGGTGTTATCGTGATGGCAGCAGACGATGTGGTCATCGAAAATAACATTATTCGCGACAACAAAAACGCAGGCATTATCGTTTCGGATCACAAATCTTTTGCCAATATCACGATCGATCCTGAGTCAGATCCTTACCCTGATCGTGTGCAGATCTTGAAGAATTTGTTTGCCAATAACGGTACCGAACCTATTCAGGAAATTCAAGCCCTGATGCTCGCTTCGATGACGCGCCAGGGACCGGATATTGTTGCGGTAGGTGGTGGCACAGGAAGTTGCATGGTAGATCGTGCAGCGCATTCAACTCTGGGTATTAGCGGATGGGCGGCAACTTGCGCCAAGGCCACTTCAGCGAATATCACTACCTTGTTACTGGATAAACCTGCCGAGCCGCGCAAGACCGATACGGCGAGTAAGGGCGAGGTTTTGTATAAAGGTATTTGCGCTGGTTGCCACACTTATGGCGGGCGCATGATAGGGCCACCTACCAAAATTATTCAAGCCATGTATGCTGGTAATGCTCAGGGCATTGCCGATTACATCGCGAAGCCGACCAAGAAGCGCGATGATTTTCCGCCTATGCCATCGCAAGGACATCTGAATCCTGACATGCGCCTTAAAGTGGCTGAATATATGCTGAGCGTTAAACAATGATGCGCAGCGTGGGAGCATCTAGCCAGTCGCTGTGCCGCATAAGCTGGTGCGCATGAATCCCATCGTCTTTGCGATCCCGGTCTTCATGCTCACGATAGTGATAGAAGCCTGGATCGCGCGTCGACGTGGTATGGCTGTGTATGATATTCCGGATGCGATCACCAGCCTGCACCATGGCGTATTAAGCCAGGTGTCTGGTCTGCTGGTGCAATTTGCCACCTTGGGTATTTACGCTGCCGTGTACGACAATTTTCGCGCAATCACTTTGCCGGTCAATAGCATTTGGGTCTGGCTCGCCGCGCTGATCGCTTACGATTTTTGTTATTACTGGGCGCACCGTTTAGGGCATGAGGTGAGTGTGTTATGGGCGGCACATGTGGTCCATCATTCGTCTGAATACTATAACTTATCGACGGCATTGCGTCAGACCTCAAGTGGCTGGATGTTGGGCTGGATGTTTTATTTTCCGCTGGCGGTGGCCGGTGTACCTCCATTGGTATTGGGTGGTGTGGCACTGATTGATTTGCTGTATCAATACTGGGTACATACCGAATTGGTGGGACGCCTTGGCTGGTTCGATCGGGTCTTTGTCTCGCCTTCCAATCACCGCGTGCATCATGGTCAGAATGACTATTGCATCGACAAAAATTATGGTGGCATTTTGATTCTTTGGGATCGGCTGTTCGGTACCTTTGTCGAAGAACGCGAGGGCGAGACTATCGTCTACGGAGTACGTAAGCCGCTGCAAAGTTTTAATCCGCTGTGGGGGAATTTGCACAATTATTTTGATCTGCTACATGAATCGCGTAAGGCACAAGGCTGGCGGGCAAAGTTAGGTGTATGGCTGGCGCCTCCTGGAGGATGGCATGACGGAGCAATTGAACATTTCGAACCGGTTGATTTTGTGCGCTACAGTAAGCAGACGCCGAGTGTTGTACGCTGGTATGCCGTACTGCAATTTGCCTTTCTGGTGCCCATTATTTCACATTTCATTGCAGTTGCTCCGCATCTGGATGGGTTACATGTCGCGGCTTACGCGCTGCTGATTTTTCTCACGACTATGTCGCTCGGTGCAGTGCTCGAAGGTGGCCAGCTGGCGCGCCGCTGTGAGCAGTTGCGCACGATCGTCATTGGACTGAGTTTTGTGTTGCAGCCTGACTGGTTTGGCTTTGTCGCACCTTTGCCAATGCGAGTGGCGATCATGCTAGTCATGCTGGCAAGCGCGGTCTGGCTCGCCAGAATGCCGTTAGTGCTTGAAATGAATAAGCAGGAAGGAATAGTGGCATGAACGGCGACGCACTTTCCGATCTGCTGCTTGCCGCTGTTGCCTTGACTTTGGCTTGGCGACTGGCCAGCCGTCGCCCCGGTATTGCCATCGCGATGGCGGTTATCGGCGTGGCTGCCGCCTGCGGTGTGCTGCGCTATCTTGGTGTTGAAGAGGCGCTGGGCCCGCATCGCTTTTTTAGCCTGGTTGCTGCGTGCGCGGGATTACCTTTGCTGGCGGCCAGTGTCTGCTGGCCAGAGACACCGCTTGCCAGGCGCGCAGCCGCAGGCGCTCGCTTTGTCGTGCTGGTTGGCGGTATTGGTGTGGTGATCGTGGTCATTCTCAATGTCGCGCTCTGGAGTGATGCCGCTGCGGCGATTTCGGCCTTATCGCTCATGACATTTGCCTTGCAAAGGAGAAAGCTGATTGCTATCGCAGCCAGCTTGGCGCTCATCGCTGGCTTTGCGGTCAGTGTCAGCGGGGTCGCTCTTGGACCTTTCAACGCACTACAAGGGTTCCATATTTTGTTGATCTTGAGTTTAAGTTTAATGGGATGGGAGGAGCAAGTAAAAGGACAGTAAACAGAGACTCAACCAGCAACGCAAAAGCACCGTGATAAGTAATGAAAAATATTAATAAGCAACACTAAAAAACATAATTCCAAGGAGGAGCACATGAAACAAGCCACGCAACTTGCACCAACACATTTAATAAAATTGACTACTAAGCGCACGATGCTTGCAGCAAGCCTCGCTGCTGCGTTCGTGTCTTCGCCAGGTTGGTGTGAAGAGGAGGTGCAGTCTGTCGTTGTGAGCGCGCAATCGCGCAACCAACGCTTGCAGGACGTACCGATCTCCATCCAGGTAGTCAGTGGCAAAGATATTGCGAACATCGGCGCTAAAGACCTCTCGGATCTCAACGGTTATATTCCCGGTTTGTCAGTAGAAAGTAGCGAGCCAACGCAGCCTAGTTTTGGTATCCGTGGTGTGCAGCCTGGCGATTTTGGTATTGCGACTGATTCGCCGGTGGGTATTTATGTCGATGGCGTGTATACCGGCAAGACCGGTGGTGCCTTGATGAATTTTGTCGATGTGCAGCGGATTGAAGTCGTCAAAGGACCACAAGGCACGCTGTTTGGGCGCAACAGCGCCGCTGGTGCTATTTCCATCGTGACCAACGAACCGACCAAGGACGTTGAAGCTGCGGCCAGCGTCAAGATCGGCAATTTTGGACGCAAGAATGCCGAAGCGGTTTTCAATGCGCCAATCTCAGCCAGTCTGGCTGCCCGCCTGGTGCTGGTGCGCGATGCCAGCGATGGATGGGTGACAAACACCTATAACGGCAAAAAAATGGGCGGTGATAAATCGACCGCTTCCCGTTTGTCATTACGTCAGGATCTAGGTAATTCCGCCAAGCTGGTTTTCTCGTGGGAACACGAGCGCATGGATCAAGATGGTCGCCCTGCCTGGGGGGTAATCAAGAACCCCAATCTGCCACTGGGTGGCTACCAAGGTGTCTACGATGCAAGCTATACGGCCAATTTTGTTGATCCGTTCAAAGCACCTATGTCAATCGACAACACGGGCAAGGAGTCGCGTAGTTTTGACGGTGTTAGTCTACGTTTTGAAACACCACTCAACGGGATGAACTTCAGTTCAACTACAGCATTTCGTCGCTTTGATACGATTAACTTTACCGACAACGACGGCGGCAGCAGGCCGGATATGCTCCTGTCTACGCTGGACGCCAAGCGCGCGCACAGTTTGCAACAAGAATTTAAACTCTCGGGCAAAACTGCTGCCCTCGATTGGATTTCTGGCTTAAGTTTTTATCACAATAACGAACATCAGGATGCCGGTGCGTACGTCGGTACCGGAACGCTCGATACCTTGAGTATGTTCGGCGGCGGCGCTCCGAATTTCGCGATGTTGTTTGGCGGTTTGGCGGCGTTCGGCGTGCCAGGCGTGAACGCGAATACCACCTATGCATGGAACGAAACGCACTATAGCGATGTACAAACAAAGTCCATGTCTCTATACGGCGACACGATCTGGCACGTGACTGCAAACACCAATCTCACCACTGGTGTGCGTCTGACCAAAGATAAGAAAACCATGACCTGGTATGTACCGGGGCGCGTTTCTACTGACCTGGATAATTTCTTGAATTCCTTCGGCGCGCTGGCCGGTTTAACGCCTGCATCTTTTCCATCCAACATTATCTTTGCCTCGGCTAGTCAGTTAGCAGGCACGCCTGTTAGTCGCACTAAAGATTGGAACGATTTCAGTCCGCGTCTGGTGCTTGATCACAAGTTGGACAAAGATACCTTGTTTTTCGCTTCAGTTTCAAAAGGGTATCAGTCCGGTGGTTTCAATATTTTTACGCCGCCAAATCCGGCTTCTGCTACGAATAAGGATGGCGCTTTTGATCCGGAAAAAATGACCAACTTTGAAGCGGGCGTGAAGTTGGTCATGCCAGCTCTGCAAGCAAGCATCAACGCTTCCGTGTTCGCCTACAAGTTCAAAAACTTGCAAGACATCCAGCTGTATAACGTGGGAACTATCCCGACATACAACGTGATCACCAGCGACCAAAGTGCACACGGTCTCGATCTGGATGGCCGCATCCGCGTCAACAGTCATGTAGTCATGTTTGGCGGCCTGGAATACATCGATCAGTCATATGATAAATACCATCGACTCGACGGTGCCGGCAACATCACACTCGATCTCGGCGGGCAGCCGGTTGGCACGCCAAAATTGACGGCGATGGGTGGTATAAATCTATCGACTGACATGGCGGGCGGACGTACCAGCTTCAACTTCCAAGGTACCTACAAAAGCGCTAACCGCTGCAATGCAGATACTGCAATTTTGGGTTGCCTGACCACGCCAACCTTGAAAACAGGTACAGCGACCAGCAAGTTCGATCTACGCCTGGGTTGGGATGAAGACAATCATCGTTACGGCCTTGCCTTGATCGTGAATAACGTGTTTGACAAACGTTACTTAGCATCGCTGGGGGGGCAGACCCAGAACTACGGCATGCCATACGCCTACCTGACACCACCACGCGCAATCGGCCTGGAACTGCACGTCGGCATGTAATTGATGAACTGATAGAAGCGCGGAACGGGAGGATATTCCTGTTCCGCGCATTTTTTTGTGGAGATTGCATGGCAAATAGATTAAAGGTGGTAGTCGGAGCCGTGGCACTGTTACTAATAGGTAGTGCAACGGGTTTGCATTTTATGCCACCGGAGTTGCTGAGAGTGGGAGCCAATTACAGTGCCAAAATTGTTTGCTCTAATGTATTTCTGACGCAACGCGATGCGCAGCAGGTGTTGGCTGATGATGTGCAGGCACACGGTCATCCCTTGCTTAAATATATGCAGGTTAAGCTTGATCGCGAACACAAGCTTGTGCGCGCCAATCTGCTCGGCTTTATTGGTGGCGGCTTGGCGGTGTATCGTCCTGGCACCGGTTGTGCCACTGTTCCCGATGGTGATGTTAGCACCGCTGCAGGCTACCAGTTTGAACGCGCGCCATTGCCTGCGCTGCCAGCCGATCTGCCTTGGCCGAGCGGCTCACGTGCCGATGTGAATACTGCCATCGAGTCTATCGTTGCCGATGATGTGTTGGCCGGGCCAGGTATGCGCGGCATTGTTGTGATTCATCAAGGCAAGTTGCTGGCGCAGCGTTATGCCAAGGGTTTTGATGAGGCTACTCCGCTACTGGGCTGGTCGATGACCAAGTCGGTCACGGCCGCGCTGATCGGTATGCAAGTTAAGGCGGGCAAGCTCAAGCTGGAGCAAGCCGGCTTTTGGCCGGATCCTGCACGTGGTGCGATCAAGCTGGCAGATCTGATGGCGATGTCCAGCGGCCTGCATTTCAATGAAGAATATGGCGATGTATCGGACGTGACCCGCATGCTTTATCAGGAAGCTGATATGGCCTCGTACGTGCATGCCCAGCCATTGGAACACGCCCCTGGCAGTACCTGGAGTTATTCCAGCGGCACTACAGTTCTTCTTTCGCGACTTTGGCAAGATGCAGTTGGAAATGGCGCACTGGCCTATCCACACGACCAGCTATTCGCGCCGTTAGGCATGCGTAGCGCGACTATTGAGGCCGACGCACGCGGTAACATGGTCGGCTCCAGTTATATGTATGCGACGGCGCAGGATTGGGCGCGCTTCGGCCAGTTTCTGTTGCAGGATGGTGTATGGAATGACAATCGCTTGTTGCCCGAGGGCTTTGTGGCGATGATGTCGAGTGCAGCGAGTGCCTCTCATGGTCAATACGGTCAAGGGCAAGTCTGGCGCTGGGGTCCGGAAGGCAATACACCGGCAGGACACAATCCGGATACGCCGTTTAATTTGCCGGCCGATACCTATTGGATGCAAGGGCACGACGGCCAGTTTGTGGCCATCATTCCGTCCAAACAGTTGGTCGTGGTACGTTTGGGATTGACGCCGCATCGGCTGTTTTACCAACCGCAAGCGATGGTAGCCGCCATTGTGAACGCCCTTAAATAATTGATCGTTTTACTTTGCTGAAAGTAAAAAAAGGAGCAGTAAAAATGCAACAACGCAAGTGGTTAGATTGGGGGATTTTAATTTCAGGTGTGCTCGCCATCATCGGTGCCATGGCGGGCGAAAATGGCAGCTATCTGCACTATACGTTTAAGCCTCTTACCACCATCCTGATCTTTGTCCGGCTTATGCTGATCACCACGCCGATTAACCGTGCATCTTGGCGCGCGATCATGCTGGCGCTGATTTTTTCATTGGGTGGCGATGTATTTCTGATGTTGCCGGCATCGCTCCTGACTGCTGGATTTGAATTAGGATTGGCTAGCTTTTTGGTGGCGCATCTGTTGTTTTTGATCGGCTTTACGCGTGATGCACGCTTGTTTGCAAAACCTTTGCCGTTGGTTCTATTGCTATTGGCGAGTGCGGGCAATCTCATTTTGCTCTGGCCTTTTATTTCCGCTGCGCTTCAGCTACCAGTCTTGGTCTACATGCTGTGTCTGTTAGCAATGGCAGGGCAGGCTGTATCGCGCGCCTTGCAATTTCGTACCAAGGCCAGCACGATGGCAGCAATCGGCGGTGTCGCTTTTCTCGTTTCGGATACCTTCATTGCCTTTAATAAGTTCTACACGCCCATTCCGGCCGCGCCTTTGATCATACTTGGTACTTATTACTTGGCCTTGTATCTGATCGTCGTTTCTACCGAGAATGAAGCCGGGTCTTTATCTGGCTAATTCTGCGTATGTCTAGATAGACATCAGGTGTGAACAAAAGTGAGAAAGGCTGGCGTCACTCCAAGATACTGAAAATTGTGCTTGAGGTGCCAGGCAAATTGCTGAATACTCTTGTCATGGAGAATCCTCGGGAAGCATTATCCAGACAGCCAATGGAAAATAATTTGAATCTGAACACGCTGGTAGAACGCTATCGCCAGCGTGCAGTCATTGCCATTCAAACTGCTTTTTTGATAGGGGCAACCCTTGTTCTCGTCTTAATTTCTGATCGCTGGCAGGTCATTCTTGCCATCGTTACCTGCGTTTTTTTCAGCGTTAGTTCACTATGGCTTGCCTGGAAAGGAAAAATAGTGATAGCGGCAATGATACTTGGCGCGCAGTTTTTAATTCTACCAACCTACCTGGCACTGGAAGCGCTCGGTACCTATGATTCTGTCATTCTACTTTTCCCTGCTGGCTTGATGGCCATTTCCTTAGTTGGTAAGCCTTATCAAACTGCGCTATTTTCAGTTCTGACTCTCTTGTGCGCGGGCATAATTGCACTTGCTACGTTCAACAATAGGATAGGTAATAAAGTCTTATTTAGCTTAATGTCGAGTAATCCAGTGGATATTATCAGTACGATGGCGATCATTGGTTTTAGCTGTGTGGTTGCAACGTATGTCTCGGTTATATTAACCCGCGTACTGAACAAGCTGGCAGATCATCAAATGGATTTGGAAGATAAAATATTACGCCGCACACGCGATTTGGCGACATCGAATGACGAATTGCGACTTGCCATTACTCACTTGGATAAAGCACGCGCTGAACTCGTCAGAGGTGAAAAATTGGCAGGGTTGGGCAGTCTGGTCGCGGGGGTATCACATGAATTAAATACGCCGATTGGAAATACAGCCGTTGCCGCAACTACCTTATTAGATGTTGTTGATAATTTCAAAAAATTGGCTGACGAAGGTACTCTTCGCAAAGCAGATTTAGCGAGATTTCTGAGCCGTTGTACAGAAGGGGCAGAATTGATTGTGAGTTCTACTCACCGCGCGCGTGATTTAGTGTCTAGCTTTAAACAGGTGGCGGTAGATCAAACCTCAGATAGACGCAGAAACTTTAAATTAGATGAGGTCGTCAACGATGTTCTGCGCACTATGCGCCCCAGTTTTAAAGGGCATGACTGGGTGATTGACTGTAATGTGGCATCTGATATTAACTGTGATGGTTATCCCGGACCTTTGGGGCAAGTCATTACCAATCTTATACAAAACGCCGTATTCCATGGGTTTAGTGATCGCTTACATGGGCATATACAGATTGACGCTAAATTACTGGCCGGTGACCAAGTGCAAGTTATCGTGAGAGATGATGGGAAAGGTATTGCAGAAGAATCTATCGGAAAAATTTTCGATCCATTTTTCACCACCCGTTTGGGCCAGGGCGGCTCTGGCCTCGGCTTGACTATTGTGCATAATCTGGTCACGGCGATGCTCTGTGGCCGTATTGAAGTCGCATCGACTTTGGGCAAGGGAGCGCAATTTACCCTGACGTTCCCTTCGATCGCACCACAGGCAGCAGGGTTCGAGTAACCTCCCCCTGCATTCAATTATTTGGCTTTGCGCGACGACCAGTGGATATGCACAATACTCCAGCTGTCCCCAACCCTTTGTAGTACGCTGGTTTCTGTCCCGAATATGTAGAGTTCTTTACCCTTAAGTTTCGCCTTGGTTTCGGTTTCCTGCCAAATTACGGCCAGATTGCCTTCGATACGCTCCTTGGTTTGCAATAGCTTACTTGTGGAAGTCTTGGCGAAAGCGATGTCTTCTGGTAGATGATGTCCGGCATATTCTGCGCGCGAGCGCTCTACATAACCAGATTCGTAAATCGTAATGTCGGGCGCCAGCAGTTCAGTCGCTTTGGCTTGATCGCCAGCGGCTATGGCAGCGTGGAATGCGGCTAATACTTCTTTTGGTTCATCGGCGTAGCTTGCGTTACTTAATGTAATCAAACTAAGAAAAAGGCTGAGTATTTTCATGATGTAGGTCCTGTGCGATTAGATTAATTTTGTTTATTTGACGAGCTCAATGTCGCGTGCATAGATCGCACCATTATTTTTTTCCGCTTTAAATCTGACCTTATCGCCAGCTTGTAACTTATCTAATTCAGCCGGGTCTTTGGCTTTGAATACCATGGTCATGCCTGGCATATCCAAGTTCTTGATTGCGCCATGCTTCAAGGTTATTTTTCCAGACTCTTGATTGATATTGCGTACTTCGCCATCGACCATATCGGCGTCACTATCTGGAATCGCCGCAACGGCGCCCGCTGCTTGTGTGTGATGTTCGGCTTCAATAAACTTCCCTTTGGCCACCATGACTTTACCTTTCATCCCGGCATCGTAATGGCCGGGTTGCAGGCAGGCGAAGTCAATTTTTCCGGCCTTGGTGAATTGCCAGATGACTTCGCCAGTTTGCCCGCCAGCTAAAGTAATCATGTTCGGTTCGCTATGTTCCATTTCCGGATTCTTTTTCATGAGTTCGTAATGCGCTTTCAATTCTTTTTCTGTTCCCAGAATAAACTCGTGTTTCAGGCTGCCAGAATTCTTAATCACGAAGCGTATGGTCTCGCCTTGCTTGGCGCTAAAGCTTGATGGTGTAAAGCGCATTGTGTCGCTCATGATGATTGCTATGCTGCGGGTAGTTGCGGTTGCGACGCCGGGTTTGCCTATGGCTTCGTCATCGTGGCTGTGTTTGTCGTGGGCGAAGGCGCCGGCTGATGTCAGTGCAAACGCAGACGCGAGTGTGAGGGAGATAAGAATTGTTTTCATGTTTTTTCCTTTTTCAATTAAAAATTTATACTAACTAATTACCAAGTTAAAAATGCTCAATAACGTCATTCCCGCGCAGGCGGGAATCCAGCGTTTTCATCACGCGCAGCGTCAATATTGGCGAACTTCGCACGAAGTTGCTGCTAGATTCCCGCCTGCGCGGGAATGACGATTAAAGAAGCGTCCATCAGTGATTCATCTTGCCCATGGGTTTGCGGACTTGTACCTCAACTTCAGGCTGATTTTTTTGTTGCAAGGGCATGGTTTTCCCGCCGGATGCATTGCTACGCTTGGGATCTGCCAGTTTGCCTGTCCATTCATAAGCTACTGTGCCCTCGGGGTGCTGGTACCAGCCGGGATCTTTGTAATCGCCGCGCTTCTGTTCTTTGCGCACCTTGAGTATGCTAAACATGCCACCCATGGCGACGCCGCCGAAAGGGCCTTCGCCCGTCATCATCGGTGCAGTGTTATCGGGGAGTTGCATTGCCATTTCACCCATGTCGGCCATGCCGCGTTCGCCCATCACCATGTAGTCAGGAATCAGCTCGGTAATCTTTTTTGCCACGTCGCTGTGATCAACCCCGATTAAGGTCGGTACATCGTGCCCCATGGCATTCATGGTGTGATGTGATTTGTGGCAATGGAAAGACCAGTCGCCTTCTTCATCAGCCAAAAATTCTATCTGACGCATCTGCCCAACCGCCACGTCAGTGGTCACTTCCGGCCAGCGCGCCGAGTGCGGTATCGGGCCGCCGTCGGTGCCGGTGACATGGAATTCATGACCGTGAATATGGATGGGATGATTCGTCATCGTCAGGTTGCCTATGCGGATGCGCACCTTGTCATTTTTGCGTACCACCAGCGGATCGATGCCGGGGAAGATGCGGCTATTCCAGCTCCATAAATTAAAATCCAGCATGGTCATGATCTTCGGCGTGTAGGCACCAGGATCGATGTCGTAGGCGTTGAGCAGAAATACAAAATCCCGGTCGACTTCGGCGATCAGCGGATGCGCGCCTTTGGGGTGGGTAATCCAGGTGCCCATCATGCCCATCGCCATTTGCGTCATCTCATCGGCGTGTGGGTGATACATGAAAGTGCCGGGGCGGCGCGCGACAAATTCGTAGACAAAAGTTTTACCCGGTTGTATCGCGATTTGGGTCAAGCCGGTAACTCCATCCATGCCATTCGGTAAGCGCTGGCCGTGCCAATGCACACTGGTTTGCTCCGGCAATTTGTTGGTGACAAAAATGCGCACTTTGTCGCCTTCCACCACCTCGATAGTTGGCCCCGGCGACTGGCCGTTATAACCCCACAGATGGGCCTTAAAACCGGGCGCCATCTCGCGCACCACGGGTTCTGCCACCAGATGGAATTCTTTCACCCCATTGTTCATGCGCCAAGGCAGTGTCCAGCCGTTGAGCGTGACTACCGGGTTATACGGGCGGCCGGTATTGGGCACTAGTGGGGGCATGGTGTCTGGTTTGCTCTGGATGACTGGCTCGGGCAATGCGGCCAGCGCTACTTTACTGATAGCGGTAGCGCTGGCGGCAGCCGTGATCGCGCCCAGACCGCTTAGAAAATTTCTTCTTGAATTGAGCTTGTTCATATTATTTCCTTACTTAATCTTAGTGTCCATTGAGTGGCGTTTCGTCAGCCATGGTTTCGCTGGTGGAGGGGCCCAGATTGGCTTTGCCTATCAGGCTCATCTCTAAATCAGCTTGTGCCAGCCAGAAATCACGCGTCGCCTCGATCGCACTATTCACGCTGAAGATTTGCGCCCGCGCGTCTGCCAGTAAGTCAAATACACCGATAAACATACCGTTGTAGCGCAACAGGTTTTCGTCTGATATTTTCTTTTTCAAAGGCAAAATTTCATCGCGATAATGTACCGCGATATCGAAACTGGAACGATAGTTGGCATACGCCAGCCTTACTTCTGATTGTGCGTTGACGGCGGTCTCGGCAGTACGGTGCAGTGCCTGCATATACAAGGCTTCGGCCTTGGCGACTTTGGCATCACCCCAGTCAAAGATCGGCAGTTCAAGGCTGACTTCATAGCCGCGCTGGGTCGGCATTTGGTTTGAGGTATTGCGCACCACGCCAAATTCCAATACGTTGATAAACCGCGTGGCTTTGCTCAAACCTAAATTTTGCGCCAATTGCTCAGTACCCAAACGTGCGGCTTGCACGTCGAGTCGCTGCGTCATGGCCAGTTGCTCGATGTTGGCAGGGGCTTCGGCAGATTTAGGCAGGTCCGGTAAACGTGCTGGCAAGCTAAAAGAAATCTGGTCGCCAGTAAGACCGAGCAGGCGCGTGAGTTTTTCTCGGGCGCGACTTTGTGCCTGCTCTGCACGTGCCAGCGTGACCACAGCGTCAAAGTAAAAGCCTTGCTCTCTGGCTCTTTGCAGTTTGTTGAAATTGCCCGCTTGTTCCATGCGCCGCGCCAATTCCGCACTGGCATCGGCGGCTTTCTTTACCTGCTGCATGTACAGCACAGTTTGATCGGCCGCCACCGCCATGGTGTAAGCCTTGCGGGTTTCGGATGCAGTAGCCAGCATTTGCATCGCGGCCTGTTGTTTGGCGTGCTCAAAGCGGCGCTGCTCCATTTGTCGGGCATACGGCATGGTGAGCACGCGCATCAGATTGAAGTGCAGCCCTAATTCGAACTCTTTCTCGTCACCTCTTTGCAAACGTCCGAAACTTAGACCCGGATTTAGTAATCGACCAGACTGGACAAAATCAGCCTTGGCTATCCCTAGCTCAGCAAAATTCGCTTGAAGACCGCGATTATTCAGCAGGGCAATTTGTACCGCATCGTCGCCACTTAGTGCCGCACCTAGTAGTTGTTGCACCCGTCGGTTGCTGGCATCGCTGGAATCTGAATCAGGATGTGAAGCGCGTTGCCATTGCAGGTCTTTGCCTAGCCTTTCCTTGGCGATTTTTTCTATCTCAGAAAAGCCACTGTCATTGGAGAAACTGGCACAGGCGCTCAGTAACAAGGGTAGAAAAAAAGGCAGCACAAGCACGGCAGTTCGCCGCCGGGTTAAATAAAATACGTTCATAAATTCTCGCTTCAAGACGCGGTGATGGTCGAGAGTAAGAACTCAATTTGAATCGAGTTCGTGCTCAGAGAGTGTTTGCGGTCGGCAGTGTTAGCGTTGATAAAAACGTTTGCATAAGCGCATGCAGCAAAGCAGACGATGCTACACACTGACGATCTCAGGTGAGCTTATGCTCGGGGAGGGCGTTCCAGGCTATCGCTGATATGGCCAGCATGAGAAGAAAAAACCATGTCGATTTTCTCTGAAGAGGGACGTGTGACGGGTGATTCAAGATAGGAAGTCAGCATCGCAGCTCCCACACAGCAAGCGGCACAGTTGCTGCATTTGTCTTTGGCCGTATGCTGATGCGCTGTAACCGTGTCGGATGACTGCGCATCAGCTTCGTGAGATTGCGTATGATGCTGGTGGCCCGCATGAGCCTCATCGTCACCAAAGTGCTGATGTTCGCCTGCCTGTGAAATTTGCGTGACAGAAACCTGATGATGCTCAGTAGCACACAACATCATGCTAGCCGCAGCGAGACCCTGGAGAGGTATCGCCATGATCAATATCCATAGCAAAATGTGACGGCAGAGCTTTTTCATTTGACGATTATAATTTATTTTCTAATATGGTGCTACGCGGTTTTTTGTCGTTTATCTTATTCTTTGTTAGAAATGGTTTTAGAAAAAATCCGCCTCTCAGGGCGGATTTTCAGTGATTTATTTTGAATAAATTTACTTTTTCTTGGGAGCTGGCGGAGCTGTTTCTGGTGTTGTCGTCACACCTTTCTCTTTTTGAATTTTTGCCAGTAACCAGTCCATTACTGGCAACAGGGCGCGATTTTGTGTTTCTTCAGTGACGCGCCCCATGGCTGTCGCTGCCAAATAAGGCGATGTGACGAAACGACCATCAATCGCAATCATTGGCCACGAATCAACTTTGTATATCTTCATGAGTTGTGAAGCGCGATTGATTTTGCTTTGAGCAGAAAATGAATTGTAGGCATCCAAAAATTTTTGTTTATCGATGCCTGATTTGACAGCGAATTCAATGACTTCCGCATCTGATTGCAAACGATTACGTTCTATGTGAATTGCCTGAAACGCCTTGAGGTGGAATTCATCCAGTTTTCCCAAAGCATCCAATGCGAAAAATAATTTTTGCTGTGGAAGGGCGCGAGGATCGGAGACGTGAACGCGTTTGAAAGAAATAGTATTGCCTTGTTTTTTAACCCAGTCCGCCATCAAAGGTTCGAGGGCGTAGCAGTGTGGGCAATAGTAAGCAAAAAATTCGATTACCTCGATTTTTTTCCCACTCTCTACAGGCTGTGCATTGTCGAGTACCGTATATTCTTTGCCAAGTTCTGGGCTACCTACGGCAGCGATCGCGCCTCCTGTTAGTAATCCAAAGCTCAATAACAGCAACATTTGTCTAAATACGCGCATCACATTTTCCTTTCAGTTGAATAAATAATTATTTTACGACAGGTACCGCCGCAAGATCTTGACTATTTTCAGACAGTTTGATCAGCATGGAGTTCATTTTGACGCTAAGGTTTCGAGGAGTATCGTTGTTTCGCAAGATATCCACCGTATAGTGCGGCGGGAATTGTGCTGAGATAGCCAATGACGTCAAACCAAAGTGGGACATCACTAGACATAATAAAACCGATAGTGATGCCAATTAAACCGAAGGCGGCGGCATTAAAGTAGGGATATTTTTTCGCGATTCTTGCGGCCAGATAGCCACCAAGTATTGTGGTAATTGTGCCAGTAATCAGTGTGCAAATTAAATACGCATCGCTCAGCGTAACTGCCTGCATGGCCTGTTCTACCTGTTCAGTGCTAGAGCCGTCAAGGACATGAACATCAGCAAAGAGTGG